>JAWACX010000244.1:0-2522 GCA_038896575.1 Thermoplasmata archaeon | reverse complement strand
CAGGCGTTATGAGGCCCCTCTTTTTTTTCTTTCTCTCACCAAGCATCGTGAACATCCATGCCTGGCATCTTGATGTTCACGAGGAAGGTTGATAGTACATTCCTCCACAGTGCCAGTGAGCTACAGAAACCTATATATACACCTCAGTTCAATTACATATTGTTTAAAGAGCAAGGAGCCGTGGAACAATGGCTTTTAGAGTAAAATACGAAGAGCTTCCTGAAAAATTGAAGCTGGGAAAGGAAAATGGAGTGAGCGGTGGTTACATGAAGCATAGTGTGGGGGTGGAGCAGCTTGCAATTGCAATTCAGAATTCTGAGCCCGAGCGTCCGATTCCTGATGATGAGGCGAGAAGGATTGCACACCACATCCTGAACTTCTTCGGCTACGGGGAGAGAATAATAGATAATGTGCTGGAACCCGAGGACAGGGATGTCTTTTACACCCTTGAAGATGCAGGAATTCTCACAACAGAGCGGGAGGAAACCACACTCTACGATGGGCGAGAGTGGAGAATCCATTACTGGATATTCAGGAAGGAAAGAGTCCTGGAACTGATAAAAGCTCCCGAAAGGGAGAAGAAGGAGATGGAGGAAGATATTTCTTCTGTATATTACCAGATTCCCGAGGATGCATGGGTCCGCTCTAACAGTGGAAAGGAGGAGTAAATGCGGGTCCTTATAAAGGAGGTCAGATGCAGGAAATGTGGAACTGCTGTTGACCCCATGTGCAAGTACTGTCCAGTGTGCGGGACAAACCTGGAGGAAGCCCTGGTTATCACAATCGGAGACATTCTAAAGAATATCCAGGATGAGATTGAGTCAAAGCTGAGAATTATTGAGGAAAGAGAGGAAGCCCTCAGCCAGCGAGAAATTGAGCTTGAGAGGAAAGAGCAGGAGTACAGGGAGAGACTGGAACGGTTGTATGCACGGGAGCGTGAACTGGATGAGCACGAGGCAAAGCTCCAGGCAAAGGAGATAGAACTCACAAGAAAATACGAAGAGATTCTCAGGCGGGAGAAGGAGCTCAACGAGAAGGAACATAAGCTTCTTGCAAGGGAAAAAGAGATTGTGAAGATGCTGGAAGAGGTAGGGAAGAGCGTACCTGATAAAACTGCCTACGCTGAGATTGGAGAGAAGCTCAGGATGATAGATGAGATGCTGGAGGAGCATGAGCAGGAAATAAGGAAGATTGAGGCCGAGCGGGAAAAAATCCGTGAGCTGGAGCTTGCACTCCAGCATGCGAAGGAGCAGAGAATGGCCGAGATAGAATGCCCTGTTTGCGGTTCAATCAACCCTCCTGGAAACAAAAAATGCAGAATCTGCGGGTCAAGGATTAAGGAGTGAGCTATGGCTTTACCCCTATGCATTTTCTGAAATCAACATCTTGAAGACATCCCATCTTCTCTGTTGGGAAGAACATGAATACTGGATTTGACCTTAGCAGGTCGTGAGAAGCATGTAACTCAAGGAGATTTTTTCTGGCTGCAACACAATCATCAAATGTTTTTACTGGCATCACGATAAAGCTCTCAAATGTCCCGCTTGCAAAAAACACCACAGGGAAGTTATCTAAGATTGTGGCTGCAATTCTATCCCTGCCACTTTTCTCCACATGGGTTTTGTATTGGAGATGAAGTGCGACCAGATATTTGTAATCCAGCAAGTGGAGATTTGGAATCACTATCGGCTTCAGAATTTTTCTTGCTCTCAGCTCCTTCTCAGTTTTAGAAACACACTGTCTTGAAACCCTAACCTTGGAAGCTACATCACTCAGCGGTAACTCCGGATAGTTTACAAGCCCTGAGAGAACCTGAAGTTCTTTTCGGGTTAATACCTCTTGCGCATAGTTTTGTGCACTCTCCTCTTCCTCTTGAGGGAAAGGGTGTTCCGTTTCCTGGGGCAAGAGAAACTTTGCAACATTCCGGAAGTCAAAGAAGTGGATAAGAAGCGTCACTGCGTAGGGGAACAAAATGTGAGAAATTTTGTGTGAGCTTGAGATACCGTGTTTCTCAATGTATTCTTCCAGAGCATCCAGATTCTTCTTTGCCTCCGTATAGTTTGTGGCGTTGCTCATCATAAGCCAGTTCTCGTGATTTCTACACTGCGCAAATATCTTCGGATTTATCTCCTTCAATTTGGCAAAAAACAACTCCCTTGGTTTTTCACCTGCATTCGGATCAAAGGTTCCATAGGAGATTACAAGGAGTTCGTGACCCAGCATGTTAAGCATTGGAAGATACGCAAACCTAAAGAAATTCCGTTCTCGAAGGCGACGCCGAATTGCGGTTACCGTGCTTATCGGTAATTTCAGTTTTTCTGCAATCCACCTATCAGTTGTGTCCGGATAATATATCAAGCCGCACAATGTATACCTCTCTTTCGCGGTCAATCCTCTCATTTCCACCGCTATACCATAAAAAAAAAATCAAATATAAATTTTTCTCTTTTATTCGGGATGTAGAAAAATTCTACACCTTTTTGAGTTTTTATGTTCCCATTCCAATTTCCCACCTCTTTTAT
>JAWACX010000243.1:0-2561 GCA_038896575.1 Thermoplasmata archaeon | reverse complement strand
GCTTAAGGAGTGCTTTGACGAGAACAATGCACCTAAGGGAATGGATAAAAGAAAGTTCCTGGATACAGTGCAGGGAATTCTCTCCACAAAAGGCAAGTCCAAGCTTGCAGAGTTTTCCTGGAGCATGATGATGGTAGGCGGAATGCATTTCCAGGATATGTACAACTATGACATTGAGAGAGTAAAGCGCTGTGTAATTCACTATGTTGTCCCAGATGGAAGAATAATTCCGTTCTGCGCCTATAACTCAGGACCCACTTATAGGAATGAAATTGAGAAGAAATATTCAATTCCGCTCTCCGAGTATAGAGGTGGTAAGGATGAAGAGTGATAAGGAGAAGTGCCTTTACTGTGGTGCCTGCGTTGGCACCTGCCCCAGAAACGCGATATATCTTGAGGAGACAAGGGTTGTGTTTGATGAGGAAAAGTGCGTCAAATGCAAGCTATGTGTGAGAGTTTGCCCTGTGGGCGCAATCTCCGAATGAGGTGGTAGAATGAAGGAAATTAATTGTGATGTGCTTGTTGTTGGGGCTGGACCTGCAGGCAGTGTAACTGCCTGGTATGCAGCAAAGTCAGGAGCAAATGTTCTCCTCGTTGAGAAACGCCAGGAAATTGGCTCTCCTGTGAGATGCGGTGAGGGTCTCTCAAAATACTGGCTCAAGGATGTCGGGATTCCAGAGAACAGGCGCTGGATAGCAAATGAGGTGGATGGAGCCAGAATTTTTTCGCCATCTGGCAAGTTCTGGGAGATTAATGAGAGAGATGCTGGTAACGAGGTAGGTTATGTGATTGAGCGGGACCAGTTTGATAAGGCTCTTGCGGAACTCGCTGCAAAGGCAGGTGCGGAAATCATGCTGAAGACCTGGGTAAGGGGCATCATAAAGAAAGATGGTTATGTGAGGGGAGCGATAGCCAGACACATGGGAGAGGATTTGAAGATTAATGCGAAGATTGTTGTGGGTGCAGATGGCTACGAATCCCAGGTGGGACGCTGGGCAGGGCTTGATACCAGTTTAAGCCAGAACGACATAGATTCCTGCTTCCAGTACAGAATGACTGGAATTGAGTGCGATAGAAGATACTGTGATTTCTATCTGGGTTCATGTGCACCCGGTGGTTACATCTGGGTGTTTCCGAAGAATGAGGATACTGCAAATGTGGGCATTGGTGTGCAGTTAAGCAAGCTCAGGAGCCCGGGAGAGGTGAAACAGTATCTGGACAGATGGATTGAGAAACAGCCAGGCATAAGAAAGGGCAGGAAAATAGACATGGTTGCGGGTGCAGTCTCAATCTCAAAGCCACTTGAAAAAACAGTGGACAACGGGCTGATGCTTGTGGGCGATGCTGCAAGAATGATTGACCCGATTACTGGTGGTGGCGTTTCAAACGCCTGCAGGGCCGCAAAGGTGTGTGGTGAGGTGGCTGGAGAGGCAATTGCTACTGGTGATTATTCTGCTGCATTTCTCCAGAAATACGAAAGGGGCTGGAGGGCTTTGCTGGAGGAGAAACAGTACAGAAACTGGCTTGCGAAGGAGAAACTTGTCACGCTGAGCGACAAGGTGTTTGATGACATAATTGAACTGCTCTCTGGCACAAAACTTGAACGCCTCAACGCTTTGAATTTGCTCAAGGCAGTGAGAGAAAAATTCCCTGATTTGGTTAAGGAATTTGAGGATTTTCTGTGAGGTGGGGAATTGAATCCGCCAGAGCCGGAGAATGTGGAGCTGCTCCGGGAATTGCACAGAAAGGTGATAGAGAAGGAGAAAGCGAACTGTGCACCTTACGCAATGCTCAGCACTGAAAGCAGGGGCACCTATCGTGCCACCCCTGTTTCAGACACTGAGAACCGGACACTCTATGCCAAGGACAGGGACAAGCTAATCCATTCCAATGCCTTCATTAAATTAAGCGGAAAAACCCAGGTGTTTATCTCGCCAAAAAACCCACTCATCAGCAACCGGATGACCCACACACTCCAGGTTGCCCAGATTGCTAAAACCATAGCCAGAGCCATCGGTGCAAACGAGGACTTGGCTGAGGCAATAGCTCTCGGGCATGACCTTGGCCATCCACCCTTCGGACACAGAGGTGAAGTTTGTTTAAGCCAGCTATGCAAGGAATATGGAATTGGTGAGTTCCACCACAATGTGCACAGCTTGCGCACCGTGGATTTACTTGAAAAGGGTGGCGAAGGGCTAAATCTCTCCTGGGAGGTGCGGGAAGGAATTCTCTGCCATGATGGTGAGGTGCCAAGTGGCGAGATTCAGCCGATGGAGCCAAGAAAGGAAAGGGTTGAGGAGTACACAAGAGAGGATTACAAGCAGCCCCCTTCTACGCTGGAAGGCTGCATCGTTAAACTTTCGGACAGAATTGCGTATGTGGGCAGGGACATTGAGGATGCGATTACTGGTGAAATTATAAAGAGGGAGGAACTACCAAAGGAATTGACCGCAGTGCTGGGCAGCACGAATGCTGAAATAATTGATACGATTGTGAAGGACATAATTGTGAATTTTGAGCGGTTCAGGAGGGAGTTTGTGGCCAAGCACGGCAGAGAGCCA
>JAWACX010000242.1:0-2575 GCA_038896575.1 Thermoplasmata archaeon | reverse complement strand
GTTTGCCTCCTCATAAAACTTTGCAAATGCCTGGGCAAAATTTTCCGGTGTAGTTTTAAGCATTCCCGCAAGATTTCCCAGTGTCTCCTCAATTTCAGCAAAAACCTGATAGGCTCTGAGCCCTGCAACAAACTCAATCCTTACCACACCATCCTGAATCCTCCTTGTACGCAAAATCTTTATCAAACCAACCTCGCCAGTAAACTCACAGTGGGCACCACCACAGGCCTCAACATCAAAATCTGGAATCTCAACAATCCTTATTTCCCTGCCTGGAACAACCCCTCCCTGGTAAAGTCGGAATCCGTATTTTTGCTCTGCCTGGCTCCTCTCCATGAACATGGAATTGACCTTTATGTTCGCGAGCACCACTTCATTCGCAATCCTTTCAATTTTCCGCACCTCTTCTTTTGTAAGATTTGCATAATGGGTGATGTCCAGCCTTCCAAGCTCCACACTCTTGTGGGCACCGCTCTGCCAAACATGCCTTCCAAGCACCCTTCTTGCAGCACCATTAATTATGTGGGTTGCTGTATGATGAATTGCAAGCTGGCTTCTCCGCTCCCAATCAATTCTGCATTTCACCTCCATACCTGGCTCAAACCCCTCCACACTCTTTACAAAATGCAAAACGCTCTTGCCTGCTTTCTGCACATTCACAACAGGCACCTCATTTATCCATCCAGTGTCGTATTCCTGCCCGCCTCCCTCGGGATAGAAATAGGTCTTATCCAGCACAATAAAATCCTTTCCAACAAACAACACCCTGGCCAAAAACTCCTTTTGCTTTGGTGCACTGTAGAAAAGAACTGCAGTTTCTGGCAAGTTTTCTGGCAGATTTCCCACATCTCTCTGGATTTCTACATGGGAATGCCTTGCGGCAAGGCTTGCATAGAAATCTTCTGGAACCTCAACCTCTACCTTTGCGAATTCCTTTACTATCTCAGGGTTCAGCCCGTGGGACTCGTAAAGTTCTGCAAGTTCCTCAAACCCTAACTTTTTTCTTTGTCTCTCAAATTTCTCAACAATTTCCTTTCCTCTTGAAACCGTCTCTGCATACCTTCTTGCCTCAATTTCCACAATGTGAAGGATTTCATTCTCCATTTCTTTCAATTCTGGAAAGTCCTGGCCAAACTCTTTTATCTGCAAGGCTACGACCTCAGCCAAAGGTAGCTCAAGTCCGAGAGCCCTCAAAGCTCTCAGGCATCTCCTGATCAACATTCTGAGGAAATAACCCTCACGCATGTTTGAAGGAATCACATTATCACTTATCAGAAAGGCAATGTTTCTGGTATGGTCTGCAAGAGTGTAGATGTGCTCAAAAGGTGCAATCTCTCTTTCCAGGGTTGCCAAATCTATTCCCACCCTCCCAGCCACTTTTTCCCGAAGCATCCTCACATCCTTTGCACTCTCTATGTCCATGAGCCCCGCAACCTTGCTGTATTCTTTCATCAATGCCTGCTCAATCTTCACCCCGAGCGTTTGGATAAGTCTCTCTGGCACGAGGTGAAAAACAGCATCATAGGCACTGGGGGTAGCCTGTGACATCCAGGTATAACGCTCAAGTCCATAACCTGTATCCACAACCTCCATTTCCATCTTTCTCCAGCTTTCTCCATCCTTCGCATACATCATGAAAACAAGGGTGGCGAGTTCTAGACCTCCAACACCAACAGAGAGCGAAGGCCCCCTGTTGCCCCCGCCCTCCCAGGCCTCCTCCTTGTATGTAATCTCCTCACCCCTTACTCCCAGCTCCTGCGTGAGCAAGTTGTGGCATAACTCCACAGTCCTGTCCTTGAAATACACAAATTTTTCTTTTGTGTTGAAGGCATGGTGGCCGAGCATCTCAAAGAGCGTGAAATGCCTTCCAGTCTTTCCCACATTGTCTATGTCGTTGAAACGCACACAGGGCTGGGCAACAACAAGAGGATTTGCAGGTGGTTCAATTGTGCGGTTTATTACCCAGGGCTGGAAATCATATATTGAGGCCTGGGTAAAGAAAACATCATCCCTCCATCTCGCCACAACAGGATATCTGCGGATTCTGGTATGCCCGTTTCTCTCAAAGTATCTCTGGTAAAGCTCACGCATCTCGCTCAGAGTCAATTTCTTGCTGAATGGAGATTTGTCAAGGAATGTGTATTCAATGCAGGGTGCCTCAAAGCAATGGTCAGTTTCTGAGAGTGACCAGAAGTATGCACCACAAGAGCTACACCTCTTTCTTCTGAACCCATTTGTGCGAAAGAATTCAAGGTTATATTCCTCAGCATCCATGGTTCTGCCCTATACAATCAGGGAAATTAAGAGTTTTGGCGGGCTCGCCGGGATTCGAACCCGGGTCTCAGGCTATCCTCCGAGGGGCTCCGCCCCTTACGGTAACCCCCGAGGGGTTGCACCCCTTACGGTAACCTGCGTCAAGGGGATGCCTTTGGCATCCCCGAACCTACCTTTTTTCCATGAAAGCTTTTCGGCACGAAGTGCTGAAAAGGTTTCCGTGAACGCTTTTCGGGCGAGGGGACTTCGTCCCCCTACGGTACCCCCTTTTTTGGATGAAAACTTTTCTGGGGCGTAAGCC
>JAWACX010000241.1:0-2575 GCA_038896575.1 Thermoplasmata archaeon | reverse complement strand
CATCATTCCACCCAAGCACAAGAGGAAACCAATGGCGATTCTGGAATGCGGCAACATCAATTACATCGCTAAGTTCGCAAAAAACATTGAGGAACCACTCTACATCTGGCCTAATGCACATCTTTCAAAGGATTCAATCACAAAGCTTCTCCAGAATGCGGGGATGGATTATGGGTCCCAGCGTAAGTTTTTCAAATCCCTTGCAACCAATGAGAAATAGATTGCAATTGACCTCACCCAAATTTTCAGTTATTCTCCAAATATCTTGTTCACAGACCTGGGAGAGAGCGCCGAAAAAATATATGAAATGTACAAAAGGCGGAAAGAGATTGAGGAGGCATTTGATACCTTGAAGAATACACCTGAAGTGGACAAAACATGGATGCAGAGCAGAGAGAAGATCCAGGGCTATCTGTTTGTAATGCTCCTCTCCCTACTATTGAATGAAATTCCAAAAAGTGCACAGAAACTGCTAGAAAAACTTGAGGATGACATATTACCTAAAACATAGGAAGATAGAGGGCCTTTTAATTTGTGTCAATCTCAAAGATTAAATAATCCTTCTTTTTATGAGGCAGAGAAAGAGAGGATGAATATGAAGAAGTATGTCTATCTGTTCACAGAAGGTGACGGAAAAAATAAAAAACTGCTTGGCGGAAAAGGTGCTGGGCTCTGTGAGATGACCCAGATAGGACTGCCCGTCCCTCCTGGTTTTGTGATTACTACCGAGGCCTGTGTGGAGTATTTTGAGAAAAACAGGCAGTTGCCAGATGGGCTGGAGGAGCAGGTTATTGAGGCTGTGAAAAAGCTTGAGGAGATTACAGGAAAGAAATTTTGGGGCAAGCCACCTCTGCTTGTTTCAGTTCGAAGCGGTGCAGCAATTTCAATGCCAGGGATGATGGATACAATTCTGAACCTTGGCCTGAACGACGAGACAGTAAAGGCTCTCGCTGAGGCTACACAGAACGAAAGATTTGCCTACGATGCCTACAGAAGGTTTATCTCCCTGTTTAGCAAGATTGCAATGGGTGTGGACGAGGAACTCTTTTCAAATGCACTTGAGAAAATGAAGAAGAGCAAGGGCTACAGGTATGATACAGAGCTCACAGCTGAGGACCTGAAGATTCTCTGCGAGGAATTCAAGGCAATCACGAGAAGGGAAAAAGGAGATTTTCCGGCAGACCCATATACCCAGCTTTTCACAGCCATAAAGGCGGTTTTTGAATCCTGGAATGGAAAAAGATGCGTGGATTACCGCAGGGAGTTCAAGATAACACCAGATATGGCAAATGGAACTGCAGCCAATGTTCAGGTAATGGTGTTCGGGAACATGGGGAATGATTCTGCAACAGGTGTGGCTTTTACCAGGGACCCTGCAACAGGTGAAAATGTATTTTATGGAGAATACCTTGTTAATGCCCAGGGTGAGGATGTTGTTGCAGGGATAAGGACGCCCAAGCCCATCGCAGAGCTGGAGAAAGAGATGCCTGATGTTTACAGACAACTTCTGGAAGTAAGAGAGAAACTGGAAAGGCATTTCAAGGAAGTCCAGGACCTTGAGTTCACAATAGAGAAAGGGAAACTTTACATTCTCCAGACCCGCAACGGAAAGATGAATGCAGCTGCCAGAGTGAAGACTGCGGTGGATTTTGTCAAAGAGGGTTTGATAACAAAGGAAGAGGCACTGCTCCGGATAAATCCTCAAGAACTGGACCAATTGATGCACAGGCGTGTTGACCCGAAGTTCACAGGGAAGCCAATTGCCGTCGGGATTCCAGCATCTCCCGGGGCAGCCTCAGGAAGTGTAATATTTGATGCAGATGAGGCGGAAAGGAGAGGGAGGCTCGGGTGGAAGGTAATTCTTCTCCGTGAAGAAACAAAGCCAGAGGACATTCACGGGTTCTTTGCTGCACAGGGAATTCTCACAAGCAAGGGAGGAAAGACAAGTCATGCAGCTGTGGTTGCAAGAGGTATGGGAAAACCCTGTGTCACAGGATGTGAGGATATTAAGATTGACGCAAGGGCACGGGTTGCCAGAGTAGGAAACATAAAGATAAGTGAGGGTGACATTATTACAATTGACGGTACAACTGGAAGAGTATGGCTCGGAGATGTCCCGAAGATAGAGCCGGAAATCAGTGAGGAATTCCAGACAGTTCTTACATGGGCTGATGAGGTCAGAAAGCTGGGTGTGAGGGCTAATGCGAATACGCCGAAAGAAGCGGCACTAGCCCTTTCTTTTGGTGCAGAGGGTATAGGGCTCTGCAGAACCGAAAGAATGTTCAACGAACCAGAGCGATTACCAGTTGTTCAGGAAATGATACTTGCTGAAACCTACGAGGAAAGGAAGAAATGCCTGGACAAGCTCCTGCCATACCAGAAGCAGGATTTTATTGAGATTTTCAAGGTGATGAAGGGAAAGCCTGTGACAATAAGACTTCTTGACCCACCACTTCACGAATTTCTGCCTTCGCAGGAGGAACTGATGGCAGAGATTGAGCGATTGAAAAACTTCAGAAGAATTGTTGAGGCAATGCATGAGCTCCCTGAGACAATAAAATTGCTGGACCCAAAG
>JAWACX010000240.1:0-2590 GCA_038896575.1 Thermoplasmata archaeon | reverse complement strand
AGCTTGTGTCTGTCGTTGCAGGAATTGGTTGCACAGGCAGAATTCCCGGCTATCTGAATTTTGACACATTTCACACCACCCATGGCAGGGCGATTCCATTTGCAATTGGATTGAAAATTGCAAAGCCAGAATTGCATGTTTTTGTGATTAGCGGTGATGGAGACCTCTTCGCAATTGGAGGAAACCACATAATCCATGCTGCAAGAAGGAATGTGAACATCACTGTTATCTGTGTGAACAACTTCAACTACGGAATGACGGGTGGACAGGTGGGTCCCACTACTCCAGAGGACGCAAGAACCACCACCACACCCTATGGAAACATTGAGCCGGCATTCAATCTACCCTATGTGATGGCTTCCGCTGGTGCTGTGTATGTTGCAAGATGGACCACACTCCAGCCAAGAAAAATCCTTGATAGTATCCTTGAAGCAATGCAAAAGGATGGCTTCTCCTTCATTGAGGTAATTTCTCCATGCCCCACTGCCTACGGGCGAAGAAATGCCCAGAAAGATGCAATGGAAACAATGAAATTTTACCAATACAAGACAAGGGTAAAGAATGGTGCTGACCCGAAGGAAGCAGACATCACACTTACTGGCGAAATTCTCACAGGCAAGTTTGTGGATATTGAAAAAACCACTTATATGGAGAGGCTCAGAATGCTCACTGAAAAAGCGTTGAAGAAGGGGGCTTGAAAATGGCGAGAACAGAGATAAAGTTTGGGGGTTTCGGAGGCCAGGGCATAATTCTTGCCGGCTTCATTGTGGGAAAGGCTGTATCCCTCTATGACAAAAAGGAAGCCGTGTTTACGCAGAGTTATGGGCCAGAGGCAAGAGGTGGTGCATGTGCTGCCTCCCTAGTAATTGATGAGAAGGAAATAGACTATCCCTACCCGGTTTCACCTGACATAATGGTGATAATGTCCCAGGAGGCATACCATGACTATGTGCCCTCGCTGAAAGAGGGTGGCATCCTGATAGTTGACGAAGACCTTGTAGCACTGGATGATACAGCGAAGAGAGCTGGCAAGATATACAAGATTCCTGCAACCAGGTTTGCTGAGGAACTCGGAATGAAGATAGCAGCGAACATTGTGATGCTGGGCTTCTTTGGATATGTGGCGAGGCATGTAGTCTCCATGGAATCACTGAAGAGGTCAGTTCTTGAGAGCGTTCCAGCAAGGTTTAGAGAGCAGAATGCAAAGGCGTTTGAAAAAGGCTACAAATATGCCCAGGAGACAGTAAAGGGTGAGTAAATGCCAAGAATTGGTGTTTTTGTGTGTCATTGTGGAATTAACATTGCAGGCGTTGTGGATGTTGAGAAGGTAGTGGAGGAGATTTCAAAGTATCCAGATGTGGTGCATGCCGAACACTACAAATACATGTGTTCTGACCCGGGCCAGAATCTAATTGTGAACGCGATAAGGGAAAAAAGGCTTGATGGTGTTGTGGTTGCTGCCTGCTCTCCCAACATGCACGAAACC
The DNA here is from genome assembly GCA_038896575.1 of Thermoplasmata archaeon. Taxonomy (GTDB): domain Archaea; phylum Thermoplasmatota; class Thermoplasmata; order Lutacidiplasmatales; family SKW197; genus SKW197. Next base: position 1,104 of record JAWACX010000240.1, on the reverse strand, counting down.
ACCTTCAGAAATGCCTGCGAGCGAGCAGGACTCAACAAGTACAGATGTGAGATGGCGAACATTAGAGAGCAGAGTTCCTGGGTGCATGCGGATGAGCCAGAAAAAGCAACAGAGAAGGCTATTCAGATTCTGCAGGTTGCTGTTGAGAAGGTGAAGCTAAATGCAGAGCTGAAGGAGGTAGCCGTGCCAGTCACAAAACGGTGCCTTGTTATAGGGGGAGGTGTGGCAGGGATTCAGGCAGCACTGGATGTTGCAGATGCTGGCTACGAGGTAATTCTCGTTGAGAAAACTCCCTCAATTGGAGGCCATATGGCCCAGCTTTCAGAAACCTTTCCAACACTGGATTGCTCGCAGTGTATTCTCACCCCAAAAATGGTGGCTGTGGCAAGGCATCCCAATATAAAGCTTCTGACCTATGCTGAAGTTGTGGATGTGAAGGGATTTGTGGGAAACTTCAGGGTAAAGATTCATCAGAAGGCAAGGTATGTTACAAAGGACTGCAATATCTGCGGTAAATGCGAGGAAGTATGTCCTGTTATTGTTCCAAACGAATTTGACAGAAATTTAAGCCCGAGGAAGGCAATTTACCTGCCATTTCCCCAGGCGGTGCCTGCAAGATACACAATTGATACGAACCACTGTCTCGGGCTTAACCCGCTGGTTTGTGGCAAGTGCAAGGAAGTTTGCGAGGCAAGGGCAATTGATTACGACATGCAGGATGAGGAAATAGAGGTGGATGTAGGGGCAATAATCGTTGCCACTGGCTATGAACTTTTCCCGAAGGAGAAAATTGGTGAGTATGGTTATGGGATTTATCCGGATGTGATAGATGGGCTGGAATTCGAACGCCTGCTTTCCGCGTCTGGCCCAACAGGCGGAGAGGTTGTTCGTCCATCAGATGGCAAGGTTCCCAAGGTTGTTGCCTTTATCCAGTGCACTGCTTCCAGGGACCCGGATTCTTACATGCCCTACTGCTCCAAAATCTGCTGCATGTACACCGCAAAACATGCAATGCTCTACAAGCATCATGTGCATGACGGCAAGGCCTATGTCTTCTACATTGACATAAGGGCTGGTGGTAAGGACTATGAGGAGTTCGTGAAA
>JAWACX010000239.1:0-2600 GCA_038896575.1 Thermoplasmata archaeon | reverse complement strand
ATGGCACAGGGATGATGGAATAAATAATGCACTTGCAAATTCAGGTTGGGTTGGTAAAGGGTATTACGCAAGAAGTGAGTATGAAAGGAAGTATAGCCTTACCACTGTTTATATTCAGGGCTTCCAGAAAGACCATCTCCTCGGCATCCAATACTGGTTCTACTATCCGTTCCGCGATGACCCAGGCTTAGACCCGCATCCGCACGACTGGTGGTATTTCTGGGTTGTGTACGATGTCTCAGCAAAGAAGCCAGTTAAGGTAATCTATGATTTCCATCACAAGCTGAGAGCATTTGATTTTACGGATACCAGGGTGCATAGGGAAGGAAGCCATGTAATTACATACCATGATGCTGGGGGTCATAGAACCTTCTGAGACACCGGTGAGCAACCTGACTATTTGGACTTCTATATCTCCGGTGTGTTACGCACTGAAAAACTCTCTGCGTGAAAGCTCCAAAAACCCAGTAGTTTATAGAAATATTTGGCAAAGGTCTGAGGAGACAAGTGAATTTTCTCTTTTTGAGGGGTTTTCAAAACATTTGTTAACCCTGTGATGGAAATGCCTATATCCCTCCTTGCCTATGTCCCTCTGTGAAGAGAGATAGAAGAGGAAGAGTACCCTTTTCCTTGATTGCTGTGGTAATCGCTCTTCTCGCTGTTGTGAGTGGCATCTACATGGCGATGGTCACAAGCCAGAGGAACGAAGCAATAAATCTCCAGCATGCAAACCTCCGCCTCAATGCCTTTCTCATCGCCCACGAGGATTTGCTGATTCAAACAGGTGTTTCCGCAGTCCTTTTTGCAGTCAATAAATCAAACTCGCAGGTTTATACAAATGAAAATCCAATAGAGTTTGTGGAAAACGAAAGCAGAAACTACATGAGAAATTTTACAGGCATCGCGTCTGGGACCCAGATGCGGTTCCCGGATTATTCCGCTACTCACAAGAATCTCCAGTGGAAACTCAGTGCTTTCAGATACAACTATGAGATGATGAATGAAAGCGGGATTGTGCTGAATTTCACAGGTGATGTTTACATCAGAATCAACGGGAAAATAACCGCAACGATTGTGGACAATCGAAGTGGCTCCTCCCTTACAAAGGACATAAATCTGGATTCCTGGGTGCCTGTTACATTGCCCTTTCTCCACCAGCAGAAAAAAATAATGGTTGAGGATATTAACGGAACCCAGGACTACCTTGGGTTTGTAGGGAATCTCACACTTTACCTCCTGAAGAGAACATTTGAAGAGATTTTCGGATATGAGTTCTCAAACATTACCAAGGCACTGGTAAGAGAAGCTCTGGAAACTGCGATTTCCTTTGATGAGGCAAGATTGTATCAGAAAACTGCAAATGCAAGCTTGCATGCCTATCTGCTTTCCCTGGAGGACAGAAGTGAGGTGGACCCGTTTGAATACTGGAAGGACTTCCATGGCTGGAGCTTGCTCCAGAAAAAGCCAGGATTTCAGGCAACTGAGCCAATCCACCTTAACTACTCCCTTTACTTCACTCCTTTTTACTTTACCACGGAAACTGTGGAGTTTAAAATGAACAACACAGAACGGAGTTACGAGGTGAGCCATGAGTTGATTCTCCCTGACGCTGCAATTGGCCTCAACGAGACCACGAAGGAGGTGCTTGTAAGAGGGGGCATACTCAATCTGGATGTGTGGGAAAAGGATGTGGCATTTTTTGTGGCCCACAGATGCAGGCTTGAACTCACACTCCAGCCATTACTTTTGATGGGGTAAAATCAATTGGTTACGCTCCTATCACTTTCTCCCTCATACCAGCCTCTCAAATCTTTCCTGTCTTGCCTTGCAGATTGGACATACCTGAGGAGGTTGCTCTCTCGCACAAAGATATCCGCACACCTTGCATCTCCAAATCGGATATTTCAGATTCCCAACTACCAGTTTACTCGCCTCTTCTCCCTTTTTTATGTTTCTGCGGTCTGGAATAGAAGAAACCTGTTTCCTTCCCTTTGCCACTTCCTCACTTACATAGAGTGCACAGTAGCAAGCACCATACTCATTGAGGTCCGCATCTCTATAATCACAGGGACAGATTATGTCTAGGTCCTTTTCCTTAATTCCAGAGGCAAGCCTGCAGGGGCAGGCCCAGTATCCATATCTTTTCTCGTTGATTAGCAGGCTTTTCACAAGACCCTTGGTAAATTCTACATCTGGGTTCAGAAAATAACCAGAATCTTCTGCCTCTTTTTTCAGTTTGGTATATACCTTTTCTACTTCCACATCAGGGATATCAATCATAGCTTCAGGTGCTCCTTAATCTTCTGTTCCTGAAACCCGACGATGCACACCTCATCATTGATTACAATTGTAGGAAATGAGACCGAAGGATTCCACTTTTCCACTTCCTTCACAATCTTCTCCCTTTCCTCACCCTGAAGAAGGTCAACATCAACATACGAAAATTCCACGCCCTTATCTTTCAACAGTTGCTTTGCTTTTTTGCACCACCCGCAGGTGCTTAAAGCATAGATTACCACTTTCCCGCAGTTTTTTCCAGGAACTTTTGTGAAGCTCATGGTCACCGATCGCCCTTAATTGGTTGGACTATATATCCTTTC
>JAWACX010000238.1:0-2601 GCA_038896575.1 Thermoplasmata archaeon | reverse complement strand
TGCTTCTTTTTTCTGCATCTGCGAAACAGAGTCCTTCACAAATGTTTCCACTGCTGTCACCATACCCATGAAGATGTCAGCATCAATTGTTTCCTGGCGCTCCTGTTTTGCAACAATCACACCGCCCTTGTTCACAGCATAGAGGGCCTCAAGCCTTGGTGGCTTTGTTTCTGTGAGCAGATGGTCCAGCCCTGCATCTTTCAGCATAGCGGAAACAGGTGTGTAGGGTGCCAGGGACTCAAGGAAACACTGGCCTCTGAAAACCTGGAAGCCCTGTTTTTCAGCAACAGAAATCAATTCCTCAACAAGCCTTGTCTTGCCAACCCCGCTTTCGCCCGCAATAAAAACAGTGGAGCCCTGGCCCTGCTTTGCTTTCTCCAGCTTTTGCTTGAGCAACCCAAACTCCTTTTCTCTGGCTACAAATTCTGGTGGTAGATTGAGCATTCGTTTCCCCTATTGAAATTCGGTATTTATCAATTTGCCTCCTCAAAAAGAAAAAAATCCATATATATCCTCCAGATTTATGGTCTCTTGGTGATTCAATGGGCTATGGTTACGGCTATGGAAAGGTGATAATCTTCGGGGAACATTTTGTGGTCCATGGGCTGCCAGCAATCGTTTGTGCTATCGGAATGAAAACCACGGCTACGGTCTCTGTGATAAAGAAGAAGGAGTTTACTGGTTTTGAGGTTGAGGACTTGAGACCAGAGACACCTGGCTACAAGAAGGAAAAGGAATCCCAGATGTATAAGTCAATCTCACTCATGTGCAATTACTGCGGTATAGACCTCTCAAAAACCCCGCTGAAAATTACATTTGGAGGTGACCTTGTAGCTGCATCTGGCATAGGTGCAAGTGCTGCAGCATGCACTGCATTTGCTCGAGCCGTTAATGAGGAGTTCAAATTTGGTTTCAATGATGAAAAAATAAATGAGATTGCTTACGAGGGAGAGAAGGGCTATCACGGTACTCCTTCTGGTGTGGACAATACTGCATCCACATTTGGAGGATGCCTTGCCTATTTGAAAGGACCACCTCCAAAATTTGAGCGGATAAAAATGCCCTCTAAAGTTGAAATTGTCATGGGAAACACCGGGCTAACTGCAAACACCCAGAAGGTTGTTGAGGATGTAAAGGCACTTATGAAGGCGGAGCCTGAAAAAACAAAGGAAATTTTTAAGGAAGCAGAGGTCTTGATCAGAGAGGGAAGAGCAGCGCTGGAGGCCGGGGATTACAGGAAGGTTGGGGAATTGATGAACAGGAACCATGAACTCCTCCAGCAGCTGGGAGTTTCCTGCAAGGAACTTGATTTGCTCGTGAGAATTGCGAGGGAGAATGGTGCATGGGGTGCAAAACTAACTGGCACCGGTAGGGGGGGCTACATGGTAGCGCTCACACCCGGTAGAGAATGTCAGGAAAGGGTTGCAAGGGAAATTGAGGCTGCTGGTTTTACAGTTCTGAGGACCACGATAGGAGTGTGAGAATATGGAATTGAGGGAATTCATTCAAGAGCTGGAAAAGCGGCGGATGCTCAAGCATGTGAGGAGAAAAGTCTCCACAAAATATGAAATTTCCACAATAATGAAGATGGCTGAAGCGACAACAATACTCTTTGAGAATGTGGAAGGCCACACGATGCCAGTCGTGGCTAACCTCTGCCCCACACGGCAGCATGTAGCAATCGGTCTGGGAGTGAAAGAGGAGGAAATAATTCCTCACATGATAAGGGCCATAAACTCACCTGTAGAACCGGATATCAAAGAGGTGAAGTATGTCCCAATGGAACCAGACCTTAGCAAGCTTCCTATACTTACATACTATCCTTTTGACGGTGGCCCTTATATTGCCTCTGGAATTGTGGTAGCAAACGATAAGGAATACGGGCTCAATGCCTCATTTCACCGAGCAATGGTGATAGGAAAAGACAAGCTTGTCTTTCGCATTCTGGAAAGAGACTTTGATGCTTACATCAAGCGGGGCCTGAAAGAATTTGCGTTCTGCATAGGAAATTCTGTGCCTGTGCTCCTCGGTGCTGCAATTTCAGTGCCAATAAATGTGAATGAGCTGGCAATAGCAAATGCACTTGCGAGAACCGAGTGCACCTCTCTGGATGGACATATTGTTCCGAGGGCAGAAATTGTGATGGTTTGCGAATTTACCGGGGAAATGCATGATGAGGGGCCATTCCTGGATTTAACCGAAACACCAGACATTGTGAGAAAACAGAGGGTTGCAAGAGTGAAAAGGATATATACACTTGAGAACCCCATATACCACGCATTGCTCCCGGGCGGGCTTGAACACAAGGTGTTGATGGGGATGCCAAGGGAGCCCACAATCTACATTGAGGTGGGAAAGGTCTGCGATGTTAAGGATGTCTACATCACCCCTGGTGGTTGTTCCTGGCTCCATGCAATTGTGAGCATAAGGAAGAGAAATCCAGATGATGGGAGAAAAGCCATTGAGGCTGCATTCAAGGGCCATCACTCTGTAAAACATGTTTTTGTGGTTGATGAGGACATAGACATTCATAACCCGAATGAAGTGGAATGGGCAATGGCCACAAGGTTCCAGGGCAAGGAGGACATAATTATGAAGGAG
>JAWACX010000237.1:0-2630 GCA_038896575.1 Thermoplasmata archaeon | reverse complement strand
GCTGTTCTGCCGGTGGTTTAAAGTATGCATCTGGAAGCGAGAGTATTTTTTCCTTCAGAAAATCAAGGGCAAGGAAAATGTCGCAGGAGTAAACTGTGGCTGTGAGTTCATTGTTTGTCTCATCCGTTTCTGTGATTTCATTCCGCGGGTCAATCACAGCTCTCAGTGTGTATTTGGCAGCATTGCGAAGTGTGAGATTGTGCTGGACACCCCAGCTTTGGTTGGAAAGGATTTCGGGCTTTTAGCCCGTAAATCCTTTTTCTCTGCCCAGTGGTAAATCCCTGCACGGAGCCTTCATTTTTCAACCAAATTTTATGTCTCCCAATTGTTATCTAACAAGGTCCATCTCATTTTTCAGGTTTTCAAAATCTCTCTGCTCGAATGCAGCAGGGTCTGCTGAGATAATGAAATAACCATTGGTTAACGCAATCCTATCACTTATCCACTGCACCAGTTTGAGAACTTTCGTGAAATCTGTCTGGGTAACCAGGTAACTTAACCCATCCAGGTATATCAGGGGCCGGGATGCTGCTGAAAGATAATCCTGGACTATGCCTGTGAGCTTATTTATGTCCTGGGTTGTGGAAAACTCCTCGCAGACGGAAAGAGCTGTAGGAGTGTATTCCTCACCATTTTCACTAAGGCCCCCTTCGCGCTCTATTTTGGCAAGCCAGACAATCTTAAATCCACGCTCCTGCACATTCTCTCCGCTCCCTGCAAAAATCTCCCTTGGTTTTCTGGTGAGGCAGAGCGGCGCAATCTTTTGTTCAGTTGCAGTTTCAATCAGGAAATCCACGCTCCTTGAGGGTTTTTCCTCACAGAAGAGAACGCTCTGACCTGGCTTCAGTTCCACCGCACCCTCCTCCTTCCTGCCCCTCTCTGCCTTTTCCCTTTCCCTTGCAAATGCCAGCAACTCCTCTCCTTTAGATGCACACTCCTCATCCAGCACACTCAATTTGCTGTTGAGGTAGAGCAGGAGCTCCGTGGTTGTGCGTGCTTTTCTTGCGTATCTGCTTGCTTCCTGGATTGCATCCTCATAACCCAGTTTATAGATTGCCACAAGCACATTTTTGAGTTTTTCATCTACCATTGAAGGGGAATTCCTCTATCTGTAAATAAACCTTTGGGATGGGTATTCCCATCCCTAAATCAACCCCCTTTCTCTCAAGCTCGTAAATCCGTTTCCGAGAACAATGTGGTCCAGCAATGTGAGGTTCAGCAGCAGGCACCCCTCCTTTATCCTTCTCGTGAGTTTCAAGTCTTCCTCGCTTGGCTCTGTCTCTCCAGATGGATGGTTGTGGGCAATGATTACCCCTGTTGCTCTCAGCAGCAAAGCCTTTGAAAAAATTTCTCTGGGCTCTACAATTGACATGTTGGAAATACCCACGCTCGTTGTCTCTGCCTTGACAATTCTGTTCTTTCCATTCAAAAAAATTGTAATAAAATTCTCCTTCGTCTCGTCCACAATGTATCTCCTGGCAACTCTTGCAGCTTCAGAAGCACTATGAATTTGTTCTGGAACATAATGCATCTCCTCGGATAACCTCCTTGCCAGTTCAAATGCAGCAGCGATAATGCATCCAGCAGTAAGCCCCACTCCAAACCTTGATGCAATCTCCTGGGCAGAGAGTTTTGAGACTTCAAGCACCGTAGTTTCTGCCAGCATTTTTTTAGCGAGGTCCAGTGCACTTCCCTGCTTGTTTCCCGTTCTTATCAGAATTGCGAGCAACTCCGTGTTGCTCAGCTTGTTCGTGCCAAACATCAGTAATCTTTCTCTTGGCCTCTCTGCCGGAGGCATGTCCTTGATTTTCACAGACCACATGAGAAACCCTACTTTAAACTCAAATTTAAACGCAGGCCCTACATGTAGGGAAAATCATTCCCATTTTTTATAGGCAATTGCAACCAGCACCAGATATGGCACACAGAGGCATAGGAGGAAACTCAGTGCGAGTTGAATAGAGATATCAGCAAGGAAACCGCAGAGCGGTGAAAGCGGAATCAAAAGGGCTGTATAAATTATACTCATATAGCTGAGCATAACCCCGCGTCTTTCAGAGAGCACTTCCAGGTTTACATAGTAGACCATGAGGGGCATTGTGAGACCTGTGGTAAAACCGACTATTATCACGCCCACCACAGCTAAAAATCCAGGTCCTAACAGCATCACCAGCACACTCATGAGAGGGAGAAAACCAACAAGAGCAAGAATTCCTCTTCCCATTGTCTTTTCCAATTTATACATTGAAAAAGAGCCCAGCGCACCGACAAATGTAAATGCAAGATAAATTAACCCGATCTGATCAACGGTAAGCCCAATGTAATACATAAATGGTTGCTTCAGGATTATAAAAACACCATCGAACGCTGCATAAACTCCTCCAATAAGTAGGAGAATGTAGAGATTTCTATTTGTCCTCAGAATTCTGATGCTTTGCTTCAGATTTTCAATGACATCCTCGCTCCTGTGCACCTTGGGGCACGGAAGTTGAACTGGCAAAAGTGTAGAGAAGAGAATTATTATGCCGCTGAGGAGTATGGGGAACTGAAGAGAAAAATGATTTGCCAGGAAACCACCAAGCAAAGCTCCCGTGCCTATTGCCACCTCTGAAATTGCCCATCCATACCCA
>JAWACX010000236.1:0-2635 GCA_038896575.1 Thermoplasmata archaeon | reverse complement strand
CCCTGAGAAGAGGGAAATTAGGAGGAAAAGGAGGAAAACAATTGGGATGAAATAGAGCTTGGGCGAAATTCCACATATTTTCTTTCTTCCAAAGGTGAGACCGTTAATATCCGCAAAACCAAACCTGGCAGAACTGCGCACTGAAAAATCTGGAGAGAAATCTGGAAAAGTGTATGGGGGCTGGGATTCCCTTCCGCTCAGCATGAGATTTTCACTTGTTTGGTATTGCTGGAAATCCTGAAAAATCTGGCTATCAGTTTTCCTTTCTCCATGCTCCGGAAACTCAACTTTCCCGGAAACTTTCAGTTCGCTTCTGGCAAGCACAAAACCCCTGTATCCTCCTTTCTCCTCCACATTTTCTACAATGATTACCCCGCATCCCTTGCATTTATTATCACTAGCCCCCACAACAGTCCCGCAGAAGGGACAGGAGTATGTGAGAGCACCGGTAAAGGTAAGTTTCTGGGATTGCTGGTAGCACTGCTGGGCAGCATCAGCATCCCCCAGAGCTTTGTAGCAGTTCCCGAGGAGTTCCCAGGCCTCCTTGAACTCAGGAGCAAGTGAGAGAATCTCTTTTAACTGAATGATGGCACCGTGAAAATCTCTGTTAGAATAGAAGAAGAGTGCACTCTCATACATTTTGTAGAGGTCTCTCATTGCAGGCGGTTCCTTTCCTCGCATATTCGGATATATATTCACTTACGGGTATATATAGATTACAGGAGGCAGCTAGGTGCCCGGTGAATTGTGATAGTAGATGCTACCGTGCGTTTTTCGCAAAGAACCAGTGTCTTTCGGAGTCCTCACAGTCTCCTATCTTTTACTTCAGACCTTACACCGAAAGCAAAACTTTATATTTGATTTGCGATTTCATGATAACATGAAATATGTCAGAATTTCACAGGCAGAACTGGTGAAAATCAAGGAACTCTACGAGGGTGTGATGTCCCATGCCTGTCATGGGCTTTTTTTCAGAGAGGGTGCAATTTTTGGCACAGAGATTGCAAATGAAGCAATGAAGGACAAAGGAAATTACTTCAAGATTGTGGAGATGCTCATAAAGAACAGGGGCTGGGCAGATGAAATTTCCTTCAGGGAACACGAAGTCATAGTTAAGGGCTCTATTGAGGTTACCCCGTCAGAGATACCAACATGCCATAGACTTAGAGGATTAATAAGACAGGTTTATGAATTATATTACAACACCAAAGTCCATTGTGTGGAAGTGGAATGTGAAAGCACAGGGAAGGATAAATGTGTGTTTAAGATTGAAGCGATATAGGGAGGAATGGAAATGCCAGTGAATATGAATGAAGTGATAAAAAATCTGAAAATAAGCACTGGTGCGATTGCAGTGGCTGTGGTGAGCAGGGATGGGCTTGTTATTGCTGCAGAGATGCCACCTGGCGTTTACACTGAGACATTTGCAATAATGTGTGCGACAATTCTTGGAGCCAGTATCACAGCAATATCCGAACTCAAAAGAGCGACTCCAGAAAAGATTCTGATTGAGAGTTCAGACACTAGAACAGTAATTATGGGTGCAGGGAAGAAGGCCCTTCTCATATGTGTTGTTGATAGCACAAAAGACCTGAACCTGGTGCTTTCAGAAATGCAGAGAGCCGTGGATGCAATAAAGGCACCTTAAACCTTTTTTATCATGTTACCGTTGATTGAATTTCGTGTTCTGGATATAAACTCAGAGTGTTGGGGGGTGAGTCGGGAAAAATTAATGGCAAATGCTGGCAGAGCTGTTGCAGAGGTAATCAGTGAGCGATTTTATGTGAGGAAAATTCTTGTTATCTGCGGCCCTGGTAACAACGGTGGCGATGGTTTTGCAATGGCCGCAGTGCTCGGAAAAACCCATGAGGTTACTGTGTGTTTGTTGGAGAGGCCGGAGAATATAAAAACCGAGATTGCAAAAAAGCAGTTCAGGAATTGCAGGAAGAACTGTAATGTTGAGATGTGGGAGAAGATTGATGGATTGCTCAAAAGCACCGAACTTGTAGTGGATGCAATATTTGGCACGGGGTTGAGCCGGAGGCCTGAAGGAAAATACGCAGAGGTTATTGAAAAAATAAACAGGTCAGGAAAAACCGTGGTCTCTGTAGATGTCCCAAGTGGTTTTCCCCATCAACCAGCAGTAAAACCTGCTCTTACTGTGTGCTTTCATGCTTTGAAGGAAGGGATGAATGTTGAAAACTCCGGGGAGATTGTGCTGGTGCCAATTGGAATTCCGGCTGAAGCAGAAACCGAGACAAATTTTGGTGAATTTGTTTTCTACAGGATACCTGAGAAGAAGTCCCACAAGGGAGATAATGGAAGGGTGCTTGTGCTGGGAGGAGGGCCCTACACTGGTGCACCATACTTTGTTGCAATGGCTGCATACAGAACAGGTGCTGATATTGTGCATGTAGCCACACAGGAGGAGGCATATTCCGTGCTAAGAAATTACTCTCCATTGCTCATTGTCCACAAAATGCCGGAAAGTAAGGAGGAAAGACTGGAGTTCCTTCAGAACCTGCACAAGAAATTTGATGTGGTTGTTGTTGGCCCCGGGCTCGGGAAGGAGAGGGGAATAATGGAGACCTGCACTGAATTTATTTCAATAGCCGAAAAGCCGCTGGTTGTGGAT
>JAWACX010000235.1:0-2640 GCA_038896575.1 Thermoplasmata archaeon | reverse complement strand
AGTGTCGGGCACTTATCCCTGATTTCCTCTACCTCCTTCACAAACTCTGGTGTTGTGACCACCGCCACCGCACCGCTGTCATTGATTCTGTATTCTACCTCATGGCCCCTGAACATGGTGCTTGAAGGAATGGGCACCGCACCTATTTTCACACCACCAATAAAAACAATCTGGAATTGGGGGATGTTCGGTAAACGCATCAAGAATCTGTCCCCTTTTTTCAAGCCCAAATTTCTGAGAACATTTCCGAATTTATTGGAAAGATTTTTCATCTCAAGAAATGTGTACTTTTCTGCCTTCCCTTGCTCGTTTTCCCAGTAAAGTGCAACCTTGTTCTTGTTTTTTCCCTCTGCATGCTTGTCAACGCAATCGTAGCCAATGTTGTACCTTTCCGGAATCTCCCATTTCCACTGCTTGACTTCTTCCTCGTAGTTGAAACCCATAATTATTTCCCCCTTAATCTTCCAGCGTTGTAATGTCCCCAATCGGTTTACCTGTTGCCTCTGCCTTCAGCACCCTCCTCATAATCTTTCCACTTCTTGTCTTCGGCAATTTGTCCCTGAATTCAATGTCCTTTATCACAGCAACTGGACCAAGTTCCTTTCTCACATGTTTCTTTATGTCCTCCGCAAGCTCTGGTGAGGGTGTATGCCCTGCTTTCAGAATCACAAATGCCTTTATTACCTCTCCTTTCACCTCATCAGGCACACCCACAACTGCAGCTTCTGCCACAGCAGGATGGCTCACAAACGCGCTCTCAACTTCCATTGTGCCAATTCTATGGCCAGAGATTTTGAGCACATCATCAGCCCTTCCCTGTATCCAGAAGTAGCCATCTTCGTCCTTCCTTGCCACATCTCCAGCCACATAAAAGTCTCCTGGCAGTTTCTTCCAGTATGTCTGGACATACCTGTCCGGGTCTTTGTAGATTGTCGCCATCATCGCTGGCCATGGTGTTTTTATCACGAGGAAGCCACCCTGGTTTGGAGGCAGAGATTTGCCGCTGCTATCAACCACATCTGCGATGATGCCCGGGAATGGTTTTGTTGCAGAACCAGGTTTGAGAGGTGAGACAGGTAACGGCGTGATCAACACCATTCCAGTTTCTGTCTGCCACCATGTGTCCATAATCGGGCATTTTTCCTTGCCTATAACTCTGTAGTACCAGTGCCATGCTTCAGGGTTTATGGGTTCTCCTACAGAACCCAGCAATCGCAAGCTGCTTAAGTCATGTTTATTCGGCCATTCCTCGCCATTCTTCATCATTGCCCGGATTGCTGTAGGTGCGGTGTAGAAGATTGTGACCTTGTGTTTCTCAACCATGGACCACCATCTGTCTGGCTGCGGGTAGTCAGGCACAGCCTCAGACATTATTGTTGTGGTGCCCACCATTAATGGCCCATAAACAATATAGCTGTGCCCAGTTATCCAGCCAGGGTCTGCAGTGCACCAGAAAATGTCCTCCTCCTTAATATCAAAAATCCATTTCATTGTGCGATGCACACCAACCATGTAACCGCCATGCACATGCACAACCCCTTTCGGCTTCCCTGTTGTGCCAGAAGTGTAAAGAATAAAAAGCGGGTCGGTTGCTTCCATTACCTCTGCTTTGCACTCATCGCTTTCATTTGCAATCAGCTCATGGAACCAGTAGTCCCTTCCTGGCTGCATACTTACATCCACATTTGCGCGCTTTACAACAACAACCTTCTCAACGCTGGGGCATGTTGCAATTGCCTCATCCACAGTGGGCTTAAGCAGGATTGTCTTTCCCCTGCGGAATGTGCCATCTGCTGTCACCACTACCTTTGCCTCTGCATCCATTATTCTGTCACGCAGTGCCTCCTTGCTAAAGCCAGCATAAACAACACTGTGCATTGCTCCAATTCTTGCGCAGGCAAGCATTGTAATTGCCTGCTCTGGAATGTTTGGAAGGTATGTGGTCACTCTGTCTCCCTTTTTTACTCCCAGCTTCTTTAACGCATTTGCGAATTTGCACACCTCCTTGTAAAGTTCTGCGTAGGTGAGTTTTCGCACATCTCCTGGCTCACCCTCAAAAAGAATTGCAACCTTGTTCGCCCTTGCGCTTAAGTGCCTGTCAAGAGCGTTAACCGTGATGTTGCATTTCCCGCCAGCAAACCATTTGAAAAAGGGTTTGTTTGAATCATCAAGCACTTTTTCCCATTTCTGGAACCATTCCAGTTCGTTTGCAGCCTCTTCCCAGAATCGCAGGGGATTCTCTGAAGCCTCCTTGAGCACCTTTTCCCAGTCCTTCACAGTGGCCCTTTCAATCACTTCTTTGCTTGGCAGGAACTTCCTTTCTTCCTTTAACAGTGTGGATAATGTTTCTTCTGACATGGTTTAACCTCCGTTATTAGTCCCAAATACCACATGTATATTTATTTTTCCCAAGCTTTGGCGTGTTGCCCTAAAATTCATCTGGCTTGATTTGAAAGTAATTCCACAGGAGAATCCTGCCCAACAATTCGATGTTCTGATTGCGTCTTTGTTTTCTAATTTCCCCAGAAGACATTTAGTTTCAAAAGCCAGCATAATTTGCGGGCAACACAGCATGGCTCCCATCAACTATAAATACAGGTTTTCAATATCTTTGCCATGGTTCCAAAGAAAAGAATCCTG
>JAWACX010000234.1:0-2668 GCA_038896575.1 Thermoplasmata archaeon | reverse complement strand
GGTTAGCACTTCGTACCCATCCAGGATTCCATCCTCATCTGTATCATCATCAAATGGATTTGTGAAAAACAACTTTACTTCCTGTCCATCGCAGAGCATGTCGTTGTCTGTATCTGGTTCAAATGGGGCTGTTCCAATGCTCACCTCCTCCTCAAATCCCAGGCCATCGTTATCATAATCTTGCGAGAGAATTCTGTCAATTATTTTGCAGAGCATTTTCTGCGCTGTTGCATTTATTATCCAGTCATTGTTCCCGCTGTCATCCATCTTTGCCCTGATGTCATTTCGCATTTTATCAATAAATTCAGTATAGTTACCTGCAATAACCAGACTTTTTGCAGCATCAATCTTGTTTCCCAGTGCATTCTTTCGCTGCTCTGCCGGTGGTTTAAAGTATGCATTAGGAAGCGAGAGTATTTTTTCCTTCAGAAAATCAAGGGCAAGGAAAATGTCGCAGGAGTAAACTGTGGCAGTGAGTTCATTGTTTGTCTCATCCGTTTCCGTTATTTCGTTCTGCGGGTCCATCACAGCTCTCAGTGTGTATTTGCTAGCATCTGGAAGCGTGAAATTTGCTGGACACCCCGACTTTGGTTGGAAAGGATTTCGGGCTTTTTGGCCGGTAAATTCTTTTTCCGGGCTCAATGGTAAATCCCCACACGGAGCCTTCATTTTTCAACCAAATCTTATGTCCCCCGTCTCGTGCCTTTCATTGTTCCAGAATCAGATTACTCAGTCTTTCAGCCTCCTTGCCAGGCTCTGCAGCCTCATAGATGCTTCTTCCCACAATAAGATAGTCCGCGCCTGCCCGAATTGCTTCAGCGGGGTCTCCACCCTGGGCTCCAACACCTGGCGAGAGAATCAGCATATCCTCACCCAGGATTTTTCTTAACTTTTCAATTCTATCAGGCCTTGTTGCAGGGGCAATTATTCCTCTTGCTCCTGCCTCCTTTGACATTCTGGCAAACTCCTCTGCATGCCTTGCAGTGAATTCAGCACCACCAGGATGGCTCATCTCCACAACCACAAAAACATCACCGCCAAATCTGTCAGCTATTTCCTTCACTGCCTCCAGAGAGTCCCTGCCTGCAAAAGCGTGGACAATTACGCCTGAGGCCCCATTTTCAAACGCAATCCGTGCTATCAATCTGCTGGTGTTAGGAATATCTGCAATTTTGAAATCACAGAGCACATATTTCATTGGAGCAATCTCCCTCACCACCCCGATGCCACAGGAGAGCACGAGCGGATAATTTACCTTTATCCCATCCACATAATTTCTTACGCTCTCTGCAACCCCGAGAGCCTTCTCCTTATCCGTGAGGTCTAGAGCCAGTATCAATCCCTTTTTCTTCGGAAGCATGAACCCTACAATGCCGGGATGGTTAAATCAATTGCGGTTATCTAGAAAAGTGAGCCAAAACTAGGATTCTTTCATCCTCTTCAGCCTGAAGATGTTTTCTCGTTCCAGTTCCTCAAGTCGTAACCTCACAATTGCCTCCTTTTCAATAAGTTCTGGAATGACCCTGAATTCCAGGGCATTCACTCTCCTCTTTACTTTATCTATTTCATCTATCAACCTTCTGAGTGCGGTTTCGTATTGAGCAGCCTTGATTATGAGACGGAGGAGGTTTGTATAAGCTCTAGCCACATCCTCAATGCTCGTGCTTGTTCCGATAATTCCAGTGCCAAGTGGAGAAACAGTGCCCAGTTCCTTCTCACCCGTGCTCAGCACATGGGGTACACTTACACCCATAATGTTTATAGGTCTGATACTCACCCTCGGAATGTTTTCAAGCGCCATTGCTGCAGACTCAATAGCAATCTTTCCGTCAACGCATTCCGCAATTGCTTCCAGATGTCTTGCTTTGTTGTAAACACCAACAATCTCAGCCCTGAGGTTTTTTGCATCTTTGAGCACCCTGAAAAACTCTGCAATAAGACCATCTCTTTTCATTTTCAGCAGTTTGTGACCCTTTCTTGCCAGTTCTATCTTCCTCTTCAGTTCTATGAGTTCTGACCTTGTGGGTTTAACATCCTGTCGCATTCAAGAAAGAGAACACGAGGTGGATAAAAAATATTCCCTTTCTCTGCAGGGAAAAATAGGGAGAGTTAAATATTCCCATTGTATTCTCCCAAGCACGAGAATAATTGCAGCATATCCAGGCAAACGCATTTTCGCAAAAAATACCTACAGAGGCGTTGCGTTTATTGCAAACAGTTTGCTCTTTCTCGTGGGTACCCAGTTCGTCTCAGTCATTCTCATTCTGATAGGTATTCTTTCCGTCCTTTCAAACCCAGATATCACTGTCGTGCTCACCACCACACTGAATGTTATGTCCTCCAGAAATCCATTCATCCTTGTGCCCGCTGTTCTCCTCTCTCTCTTCAGCTTTCTTCATTACCTCTTCTTTTTCATTGGCTGGTTCTTTGTTGTTTATGGAGAAAACGAAATTTCATCAGGTTTTCCAGATTGTATTCGCACAGGTTCAATCTTCGCATTCTTTTATCTCATAATCTACCTTATCAGAGTTTCCGTCTCCCTCTTCTCCCTTGCAGGTTTCGGACATCTGCTCTATATCCAGGAAATCTTTGTTGGCTCTGGCTTATTGTTCAACATAATTGATGGAATTCTCCTCTCTCTTTCCCTTCTTTACTTTGGTAAGGCCAT
>JAWACX010000233.1:0-2681 GCA_038896575.1 Thermoplasmata archaeon | reverse complement strand
ATGCATCTCCTCCCATTTTTTTCCGAGGAGTCCTGCAAAGCCAATAAGTTTCACACCCATCACTTTGCCACCTGCCTTCAAAGCACTCGCAATCACCTTAGAGCTTGTTTTTTCAAAAACCCGTGTTAGGTCGAAAATCTCATCCAATACCATTGCTTTTCTTTCCTGGAGTTTTCTTGAAACTTCCACGAGTTTCAACTGCCTCATCGCCTCATTCTTTACATACTCCGGCAGGAGGTTAAGTTCCTGCACCCCTTTGATTTCAACCCTAGCACCACCGCCAACAGAAATGTTCAGGTCTTCCCTTATTGTGCCAATCCCCCTTTTCACTTTCTTTGTGGCTCTCAGCAAAAGCCCGATGCGTTCTGCCACCTCCCTTACCTCATCAGGACTGTGCAAATCAGGGGTTGTGGCAATTTCAATGAGTGGAATTCCCAACCGATCAAGCCGATAGGTAATCTCCTGGCCCTGCATTTCTATTTTCCTTGCCGCATCCTCCTCAATGCAAATTGTGGGAATACCAATTTCCCTCCCGTTAACCTTCAATTTTCCATTCACAGCAACAAGGGCTGTCCGCTGGAACCCTGTTGTGTTCGAGCCATCTACCACAATCTTCCGCATCACATGAATCTCATCCAAAACTTCAGCGTTCAAATGCTTTGCAATGCTGAGCACGACTTTCAGCGCCTCCGGGTTCAGGCTGTGCGGAGGCTCCTCATCGCATTCAACGAGGCAGGTGCTTCCCCTGACAACCTCATATCTGAAAATCAGATTTCGCTCTGCAGTTTCCTTTGCAGCCAAATCTACCTCTCCAGCCTCACCTTCAGCAGCCCTCAGTTTCCTCACAAAGGTTGCAAGGACCTCATCTGAAAGTTCAGAATTGCACTCGCAGAAAAGTTTCTTTGTGTCCAGCTGCTGATGAATCTCAAGCCCAACCTTCAACCCTACAGCATTCCAGTCCATACTCATACCTCCCTTCTCAGAGAAATCTCACCAGCAATGTTCTGTTCCATCAATGCCTTTACTTCCTCCTGGCTTCCTGCATGGGCAAGGACCCACATAAGTTTTACATACGCTGTCTCCGGAAGCATGTCCTTTCCGTCTATCACCCCAGCCCTTATCAATTCCCTGCCAGTTGAATAAACATTCATGTTCACAGTGCCATGGAGACACTGGGAGGTCATCACAACGGCACAACCCTGGTCTATGTATTCCTTCACAATCGGCACAAACTTTGAATTTATATGCCCGAGTCCTGTGCCAGCAATTACAACCCCTCTCGCATCTTCAAAATGAGACCTGAAGAGTTTCTCGCACATTCCTGGATAGAAATAAAGCAGGTTCACCTTTTCCTCCATTCTTGAATCAAGCTTCAGTGTTCCAGGTTTTCGGAGGCCATTGACAACAACCTTTTCGCCCTCAACAAATCCAGCAGGTTCAGCATTTGTTGTCCTGAAGGCATCTCTCCTGCTTGTGTGCATCTTTCTTACTTTCGTTGCTGGATGCACTGCACATCTTGTATCCGAGGTGCCCTCGTGCATCAGAACGCACACATCCCCTGCCTCTGCCCTTGCTGCAAATTTCACTGCAGAGAGCAGATTAAGGTAGGCATCACTTGAAGGTCTATCTGAGGAACGCTGGGAGCCCACAAGAACAACCGGGCCCGGGAGTGAGGAGAACATGAAGGCGAGGGCTGCAGCTGTGTAGCCCATTGTATCTGTGCCATGGGTAATCACAACACCCCTTGCATTCCTGAACCGCTCTGCAACCCTTTCCGCAATCTGCTGCCACATCCTCACATTCATGTCCTCGCTCAGCACACTGAAAAGAATCTCCGGGTGAATGTTTGCAATTCTGAAAAGTTCTGGCATCGCCCTGACAAGTTCTCCAGGAGATTTAGCGGGATGCACAGCACCGGTTCTGTAATCCACATAGCTTGCTATTGTTCCGCCAGTCCCGATTATAGCCACATCCGGAAGTTCTGGATTTTGCGCAACACTCCCCTCCTCACCCTCAAAAACTCTCCTCCTTTGCACCACTTCCACTCCTTCAATTTTTTCAATTGCAATCCCAATGTTGTATCCATTCTTCAACTTTATCACAACAACTCCTTCGTCGCTGAACCCGTGGTGGGGCATAAGTATGCCATGAAAGATTCCAGTTGGTGTGCGAACCGCAACCGAATCTCCTATTTCCAGCCCTTTTTCCCTCAGAAATTCCTCATACTTCATGGGAGGCCTTAAAGAGGGAGAGATTATGAATTTTTGGGCTGTATGTTCATGGAAAAGTGTCAGGCATTTTGCTCATCCTGAAATGAGTTTTTTTCTGGCAAGCATGAGGGCAAGCAGGGCAATTGCTATAACCGGCATCCAGACCTCAAATCCAGGTGTTTGCACTGGCACAGGCTCAATTTTCAGTGCAGTCCCGTTCTCTGGATAAATCTTTCCATTAACAACCGGGATTACCTTAATCACCGCTGCCTCCCTGAACTCCTCAACAACTGTGATTTTAACCACTGCAGTTCCGTTCTGGTCTGTAACTCCCTCTGTGGCACTCAAACCGGCCCTCTCAAATGCCACTGTCACATTCAGAGCTGGAACACCGGTTCCATTCCTCTTCACTGTAATCACAGCCTTCACCTCTCTCCCCTTCTTCCCCACAATCTCTGCTGGCTCAAGGGT
>JAWACX010000232.1:0-2751 GCA_038896575.1 Thermoplasmata archaeon | reverse complement strand
GGATGCAGGTGATGGCAAAGCGAAATGCTATAGTCCGGCGGCTAATGTGCGTGGAGACACTAGGCTGCACCTCAGTTATTTGCACGGACAAAACTGGCACACTCACAAAAAACCAGATGACAGTAAAGGAGATTTTTGTGGATGGAGAGAGACTGTCAGTGAGTGGCACTGGATACGAACCAAAAGGAGAGATTGAAAGATGTGGGGAGCACAAACAAAGTATTGAGACGCTGGCAAGAATCGGGGTGCTCTGCAACAATGCAAATCTTTTTGAGGAAAGAGGCATCTGGAGGGTGATAGGAGATCCAACAGAAGGAGCACTTCTGGCTCTTGCTGGAAAAATGGGAATAGTTCCGAAGCAATACCATACAAGATACAAGCGTCTCTATGAGAAGGTTTTTGACCCGAGGAAAAAGATTATGAGCACAATAAATGATGTGGAGGGAAAAATGGTAATCCATATTAAGGGTGCACCAGAAGTTCTCCTCTCACTTTCCACGAGCGTTCTGGATAACGGAAAAGTTTTGCCCCTTTCCCCAGAGTATAAAGCAAGAATTGAAAAAGCGAACAGGGAGATGGCATCAAAAGGCTACAGGGTGCTGGCACTAGGATACAAAGAAGTGGACCAGATACCCTCCAATGTGGAGGAAATGGAGAGAGGCATGACTTTTGTAGGGCTTGTTGGAATAATAGACCCACCAAGGCCTGAAGTTAAGGATGCTATTAAAACATGCAGGGAGGCAGGAATCAAGGTGGTGATGATTACCGGTGACCAGAAGGATACTGCCATCGCAATTGCAAAACAGCTTGGAATATGGAGTGGAAAAATTCTTACAGGTGCTGAACTGGAGAAGATGAGTGAAGAGGAACTGGCAAAAATTGTGGAAGAGGTTAGCGTTTATGCAAGGGTGCACCCAGAGATGAAGTTAAAAATTGTGCGGGCTTTCAAGAGGAGAGGACATATTGTGGCAATGACCGGCGATGGAGTGAATGATGCTCCGGCATTGGCAAATGCGGACATTGGCATTTCCATGGGTATAACTGGTACAGATGTGGCCAAAGATGCCAGTGGCATTGTCCTGGCTGACGATAACTTTGCCACAATTGTAAGGGCTGTAGAGGAGGGAAGGAAGATTTATGAGAATATCAGAAAATTTGTGAGGTATCAGATTACAACAAACATAGGTGCCACAACCCTTGTTTTTCTTGCAATTTTTGCTGTGCCTGGTGTCATTCCTCTTTATCCTGTGCAAATTCTCTGGGTAAACATATTGATTGATGGTCCTCCTGCCCAGGCTCTGGGGCTTGAGCCTGCAACAAAAAGAATAATGAAGCAGAAGCCAAGAGACCCCAAGGAATACATCCTCTCAAGAGAGATTATCTCTGCAATTCTCGTAAATGGACTTACAATGGCTTTACTCACTCTCTTCGTATTCTGGCATTCCTATACCTTTGCACCTGCCGAATACAGTGGCATTGAAAGGGAAAGATATGCCCAGACAATGACCTTTACCGCCTTCGTCATATTCCAGATGTACAGTGTGCTCACATGCAGGAACCTGAGAGAATCCCTATTCAACCTGAAAATGAACAACAGAGCGCTTATTATAACAATCATTATTGCAATTCTTCTCCAGGTTTTCGCTGTTTACATGCCATTCATGAACGCAACATTCAGAACTGTGGGAATAAGGGCAATTGACTGGATAACGATAGCCCTGCTTGGCACAATATTAATATGTGTGGATGAAACAAGAAAAGCGATAACAAGGAATTTTAGGGGTGAGAGATGACACTGGAAATCGTGAATTTTTACTTTTTTCTGGTTCTACTTGCCCTCTTTTTTGCCTTTTTTATCAGTCCCTTTTTCTCTGCGCTTGTTGGTGGCGGTGAAGAGAGGCCAGGCATCACCAGGGTTTTTGTAAAGGTGGTAAAGGAAAGAAAGGAAGCCTTGCTCCTCTGGGGCTGCTTGGCTTTCGGGGATGCAGTTTTAGCAACTCTTTTCCTGTACCTACTTCCTGCTCTCTGGCTTCCCCTTGCTCTTCTTTGCACGGGAATAATAATTTTTATCTATGTTGTTGAGTTGCACGGAATAAACAAGATGTTCTGGAAAGGGGTTGGGAAAAATGGAAATTAACGCAGATTTGCACATCCACAGCCGCTATTCTGGTGGCACAAGTGAGGTTATGAACATGCGAAATCTTGCAAAGGGTGCAAGCCAGAAAGGAATAAATTTGATAGGCTCTGGAGATTGCCTCCATCCGAGATGGCTTGAGGAAATAAAGGCACTGGAGAAAGTGGATGATGGTACATTTGAAACAGGATGCCTGAGAGTGATTTTAACCTGTGAGGTTGAGGATAGAGACAGGGTGCATCACCTGCTGATTTTCCCCTCTATCTCAAAGGTTGAGGAATTCTCTGAGAAAATAATTTCAAGGGTTTCAGACCTTTCCACAGATGGAAGGCCCAGGTTTCATGGGAATGGTAAGGAAATTGCAGAGATTGCAAGGGATTGCGGTGTGCTTATTGGCCCCTGCCACGCCTTTACTCCCTGGACCTCAGTGTATGCTGCATTTGATTCACTGAAGGAGTGTTATGGAGAACTGCTGGATTATGTGGGTTATGTTGAGCTCGGGCTGAGTGCAGACACATCCTATGCCGATAGAATTGCTGAGCTCCACCCGCTAACATTTCTCACAAATTCTGTCGCTCATTCGCCTTGGCCTGTGAGACTGGCTAGAGAGTTCATGA
>JAWACX010000231.1:0-2756 GCA_038896575.1 Thermoplasmata archaeon | reverse complement strand
ACCTTGAAACAAATTTTAAACAATGAAAAATAAAACACACTTATGTACATTGAAACTACGATGAAAAAATTTTAGTTATTCATGCAGCAAAAATTTAACCATCGCCACCAGGCCAATCAAAAGATTCCACCATGCAAGGAATCCATAGATGGCATAAAGGGCAAAGCCAACTGCAGCAACAACAATGTAGGGAGCACTTCCCCTTGTCGGGAAATTGTCAGCAAACACCTCTCCAGACGAGCCATCAATCACTACATTGTATATTTTTCCCTGGTAATTGTACTCCATATACCAGATTGGAAAGTAAACCAGCGCCTGCTCCTTTGGTTTCCCCGGCAGCGAGTTGAAATATGCTGTCATGTCCAGCTCAGGCTGAATTATCTGGATGTGCTCAGGCACCCTATAGTTCCTGTCAAAGATTTTTATGTCACCTGGTGGAATCTTCAAACTGTGCATTCCCGGCAAGCTGGTGGATTTTGCAGGTTCTACAAAAACAACTTCTCTTCCATCAACATCACGCTTGAACATGTAAACCGGGAAATACTGGGGAATTGCCTTGAAAATTTTTGCCTCCTTGTCCAGATTTTTTGCCATCACAGAGCCAGCAGCCCATCGCCTGAACACACCAGTTGCTGCGGTTTCATCAAGCTTGAAGTCAAGAATATAGAAGAAGCCAGCACCACTTTTATCAATGTACATCTGGGAATCGCAATAGGTGCACCGGACGAACTTTGTACCTGGCTCAAATTCAACAGGTGCACCGCACTTGGTGCATCTTATTGTTGCCATGGGCTCAACTCCTTACTGCAATTTTTCGCCGCAATTGGCACAGAATCTGGCACCAGCTGGATTCTCAGCATTGCATTTCGGACATTTGGCTACCGTTTTTACGGGCTGTCCACAATTCGGACAGAATTTTGCGGTAGCACTTACCTCGGCCTTGCAATTTGGACAGCTTATGCTCTCCTCCTGTTTTGCCCCGCAGCTGGGACAGAATTTAGCACCCAGCGGTAGAGCAGCACCGCATTTGATGCAGGGCTTTCCCTGGGGCTGGGGAGCTGGAGCTTGCCCAGGAGGTGGCTGCTGGAGGCTCTGGGCCATGGTTCCCATCATCACATAGCCAGCACCGAAACCTGCACCAACGCCAACGCCTGCACCTGCGGCACCGCCTGCAGGATTCTGAGCGGCATCACGAAGTGCCTGACCTGTCTGGTACTGCATGTAATTGACACCAAGAACCTGCATGCTTGCCCTCGCATCAACAGCCTTCTGGACCTCCTCCGGGAGATTTATGTAAAGACCAGAAACCTTGTTTATCTCAACACCATACATTCCAAAGTGGTCCTTTGATTTCTCAAGCACAACCTGTTCAATTGTGGTTAAGTTTGTTGCAAGGTCTGTGACACCCATTCCCTTATCTTTGAGGTGCCCGATTGCATCGTACACAAGGACAACCATCTGCTCCTTAATTCGCTCCTCAACCTCCGCACTTGTCTGGTAGTTAAGTGTACCTACAAACTGGTTGATGAAGTTTGCAGGGTCACTCACCCTGTATCTGAATTCACCAAAGACTCTGAGGTTAACAAAACCGAACTCCTTATCCCTGAATTGGTATGGCTGTTTACTCCCGAATTTACCATCAAAAACTTTTTTCTGAATATAGAAAACCTCTGCCTGTTGCTTTACACCGGACAATGCCTGGATCAAACCTCCAAGAATCGGTGCGTTCTGGCTTGTTAGAGCGTATCTGTCAGGGCGGTCAATGTAGGCGAGAACCTTTCCATCCCTGTAAAACACAGCAATTTCATCCTCACGGACAACAATGTTGTCATTCATTCTTATGTTTCTCGGCACCTTCCACATTATTACATTCCGTTTGTAGGCATCGTCCCAAGCAATTGTCATTGCCCCTATAAGTCCCTCCTTATTCGTAGCCGTTACATCACTTCTCTTGCTCCCACCAAACAGGAAAACCATATTTACACCTCCGTTCCAGTTATGAACCTTATTCTCCGCCTGAAGGTTCTGTCAAAATCCTCAAGCATCCCCCTGATTTTCGCAATGTTTTCCGGAATTTTTTCTGGGTTTGTATTCACAACAGTTTTCAAAGTGCTTATCTCCTCCCTTATCCCTTCTATTAATGTAGCCATGGAATAGTCAAATTCGTAAAGCTTGTTCAGCTCTTCCTCCTTTATCTGGAGGGCAGGCGAGATTCCAGAGTACCCCTGCTCTGCATGCCTCAGGTCTCCTTCAACCTTCTGGAGTTGGGCACTCAAACTCCCTATCTTCTCCAGATGCTTTGTCTCATAGTTCTCAACGAGGACTCTTCTGCAGCTTTCCACATCCTGCCTTGCCTGCTTCAGCCTATCAGCAAGCTGGATTCTCAGCAGGTTGTCTGCAATCCTTATATCCTCCCTCCTTCGATATCCTGCATAGCCAGGAATCAGAAGCTGGAGTTTCTTCAGGATTCCCCTGTCTTCCTCAACCTTCTCTCTTATATCTACCATGCTAATCCCTGTGCATCATATATAGTTCTAGTATTAAATTTTTATGTATCTTTATGTCTCTCAGGCTGTGGTGTGTTATCCTGTAATTATTTCGCTTCATAAGATTTCACCTCCAAGTGTGATTTCAACCATTTTCACATAGTTACCTACAATAATGTCCGTGAGTTTTCTATACAGGGCCTCTTCTGGTGTCTCCAGAATTTCAAATCACTGCTCCTTGCTTCGCATTCTCTTATTCCTAATAACATT
>JAWACX010000230.1:0-2833 GCA_038896575.1 Thermoplasmata archaeon | reverse complement strand
CCCCTGATAGTTTGGCGTCTCAGGAAGAAATATGGCTACAAGAAAGAGAAAAAAGCTTATGAGGAGCTGAAGCGTAGGTGGGAAATGGAGGAAAAGAAGAATGGAAGGGTGTGAGAAGAATGCAGAAAAGGTTCAGGATTGGTTTAAACGTATCTCCAAAACTGGAATTGTTATGTCTCTATCTCCAACTTTACCTTATAACCTCGTCTCCCCTCACAATTTTCTCCACATTCCTTCTGTAGTCAGGGGAGTAACTAAAAGTAATGGATAAATTGATGCAACCTGTCAAAAAATGGGGATGTAGATTGTGCTCGTATTTCCTCACCAAACATTGTTTTTAG
The DNA here is from genome assembly GCA_038896575.1 of Thermoplasmata archaeon. Taxonomy (GTDB): domain Archaea; phylum Thermoplasmatota; class Thermoplasmata; order Lutacidiplasmatales; family SKW197; genus SKW197. The sequence continues at coordinate 2,492 of JAWACX010000230.1, read as the reverse complement.
CATTGCAAACTTTTCCGCAATCCTTCAGGCACATTCAGGTGTCTCTTTTTCAACCTTTTTAATTTTTCTACACCCCCTCTCACCAAGCATCGTAAACACCTAATGAGGCATCTTGGTCTTCACGAAGTGGGCGGATAATACACTCCTAACTTATGACCCGAAATATTTTGCATAGACACTCTTTGCTTCCTCAATTGAATCTGTCCCTTTAATTAGAGCACCACCATCAGGAAATACTGTGAGTTCCCAGCGCTCAACCTTTGCCTTCAACACACTACCTACCTGTCTTACCTCCCCCACCTTCTGGAGTTTTTCCTTCATTTCTCTCATGGAAATTTTCATCCGCTCACGGGGTGAAAAATACACGGAATTGGAGCCACAGAGCCGCACAGCGTTCTCTCCCCTCTTCTCCAGAAACTCAAAATTTTTCTTTGCGCATGCCCTGCATTCCGTATTTTTGTTTACCTCAATTTCCTGGAGTTCAGAATTCCAGAGGTCAGCAAACAGCAATGTTTTTCTGCACTCTCTGCCAAGAACAATCTTTATTGCCTCGGTGACCTGAATTGTGCCAAAGAACACAGGAACCGTGTTCAGAATTCCGAGGGTTTCGCAGGTGGGCAATGGAGTTGCAGGCATCTGGGGAAAGATGCACCGAAAACAGGGTCCAGAGGGTAATACATTGAAGGTCATTCCAGAGGTTGCGAGGACGCCCGCATAAATCCATGGAATCCCATGCTTCAAGCATATATCATTCAGCAAAAATCTGGTGGCAAGATTGTCCGTGCAATCCAGGACTACATCTACTCCCTCAAGCAACTCCTCTCCATTGCTGGAATTAAAATCTCCAACAACCCCTCTAACCCTGACCCTGCTGTTTATCTTTCTCAAATGTCTTGCAAGCACCTCTGCCTTGGGTTTACCCAGGTCCCGCTCCGTGTAAAGAATCTGGCGCTGGAGATTTGTCATCTCCACAATATCCCTATCCACTATTGTTATTCTTCCAAAGCCAGCCCTGGCAGCCAGGTTTGCACAGGTGTTTCCCAGAGCACCTGCACCTATAATCGCAATATAGGCCCTGCTGAGCTTCTCCTGTCCCTGTCTCCCTATCTCCTTCAGAATTATGTGCCGTGCATATCTCTCATTTTCGTTCATGCACTCTTGGTGATGTTGAGCACTGTAATTGTAAAAATCAGGGTATTCCCTTTAACCTGCTCATTGTAATCAATTGTAAATGTTCCTTTTTCAGGATTTAGCCCGATAAGATAGAAATCCCTGGACTGGAAGTCCTTTGCATGGATTCTGTTCACCTGTGAGGGCTTGATTAGATGCTGGATTTTTATCTCTCCATTCCCGTTGTTTGCGGTGCTATCCACGCTAAGAACCTTAATCTCCCAGCCAAACGGTGTCACAATTTCCCCAACTCTCGGTGTGAAATGGAAAACCACATTGTCCCCATCATAGGAAAATACAGTAACATTCCAGCCCCATTTGGGGTCCTTCACTATAAGACCCTCCTCAGGAGATTTCCCGAAGTACTCCACAAACTTTGATTGATTCCATCTGTATAACATCTGGATACTTTCAACAAGTGGTTTTTCAACAACCAAAGCAGGGTCTTTGAAGCCGTAACCTTTTTCAGGCGGGATAATTGCTGTGCGGGAATCTCCCATCTTCATTCCTATTAATGCCTCCCTGAACCCATCTATTACAGTGATATACTCCCCCTCTGCAGCAGTGCCCACCTTTACCTTCAACGGCACATATTCGTTTGGCTCCCGCATTTTGAAGGCTGGAGATTTTGGATAACTTACATTGTCAACAGCTACAGCGTAGATTGAGGTATCAAAGACAGATAAATCCACAAATCTTCCAATGTAATCCACATCTACCTTGTCGCCCGGCTCCACAAAGAGCTCCTTTCCTTCCTCCTTTTTCTCCTGGCTTGTGTAAAAGTAGTACCCACCTATACCTACACCGATAACCAAAACCACTGCAATCAGAGCATACCATTTTTTATCCATGTCCACACCGCTCTTGCGATACTCCTGTGAGATATAAATTTAACGCAAAACAGAAGGAGAAGCAAAAGCAAAGGAATAATGTTAGGGGCCAGCACCAAATGGTATCTCTCAACCTGATGCGGTTTGCTGAAACTCACTGTGCTCCAATTTTGAAGACTTTAGTGCCGCAGTTCGGACAAACACCCTGCATCGCTGGCTTTCCGTTCTTCATCGTTATCTTCTGGGCATCCTTCATCTCAACCTTTTTCCTGCATTTCATGCAGTATGCCTCTACCATGGTTTTCACCGGAGTGAGGGATAAGGAAGGGATATTTAAGGGTAACCCATTGCCTTCCTGCGGGACAGAATTATTGGACCTAAACTATCTTCTGCAGCCAACCAACTGGTGAAGCTATGGTTTAGGTCCTCTAAATCTCCCAGACAGCCATTGCATCCCCGAAACTGAAAAATCTGTATTTTTCCTGGATTGCA
>JAWACX010000229.1:0-2835 GCA_038896575.1 Thermoplasmata archaeon | reverse complement strand
AGAGATGCTAAATTGATTGGCAACAGTTTTGGTGGAAAGTCGGTGTTTACCACATCCGCAATAATGTGCTCTACATCCTGTTGGCTGAGTTTCATGCCTTTTTAATCTCTTTTCCAATTAAAACGGCGAAATTTTTCGGGGATAACACATTTTATGGCATACGAAAAGCGTTTTAGCCAGTATTCCCAAAAAAAATGAATTTGCGAAACTTCGGTCTAAATAAACCTATCGGACTCCCAAAATTTATGGTGTACAACACCATATTTTCCCAGCCACCTGAAAAGTTTTTATCCCTGAAACCAATCCATCAAACAGATGGCGTTTGAGACCTTCCTCCAGAAAATCCCAGCAAGATACACTGTTCTGGGCACAATTGATGGCGTTGTTGGCAGCCTTGCCACAGTCATGGGTCTGAGTGCAGCCAACGCTTCCAGCCCGATTATAATTACCGCAGGAATAAGTGTGGGCATCGGGCTCGGAATTTCAAATGGATTTGGGGGCTTCATGGCTGAGAGAACTGTAGAGCAGATGAAACTGAGAAAGCTGGAGAAAGCGATGCTCAAGAAGAGCGGCGCACTGTCAAAAACAAAGCTCGGGAAGGATGTCTGGAAAAAACTGCTCATTGACACGCTGACCCATGGCGGCTTCTCCTTTCTCGGTGCAGTGATTCCAGTCATTCCCTTCATTCTCTTCACCTCTCTCCTCATGGGAACAATCTTTTCCTTCTTTGCAGGAATTATCACCCTCTTCTTCCTTGGAATGTACTCCGGTTACATGACAAAGGAGAACATGGTTCGCTCAGGATTTGCAATGCTTATAGTGGGCATCCTTGTAACGCTCATAACCAGACTCTTTGAGCTTGGCCATTAACTCGCTTCCTCTCCATAACCAGAATACTTTAAAATTCTGTTCATTACTTCCCTGTATTTATCACCCCTTGCCACCAAAAGCTCCCCAACATAACCCGCCAGGCTCCTTCCGAGCTCCTTTTCCTCCTTTGTGAACTGCCAGGCATGTGCATCCCCAACACCGAAGTTCACAAGGAAGGCATAGGCCACAACCCTCATCTTTGTATCCTCAAGTTTCCTGCCTGTTATTGCACTTATCGCCGCCCCCTTCCCTGAAACCATGTATTCCAGAGCCACCTCATGAATGAATTTTGCCAGCGGCGGAAGCTTTTTGAACTCGGGCAAAAACCCAAGCACCTTTGTCCTCTCAAATTCCCGTTTTGCTTTTCTCAAAATCTCAACAGGATTCCCTGCACCCTCGTCATAGAGCTTCTCAGCAATCTCAGGGTTTGAGACGAAGGCCAGTATCTCTCTCCCACAATCTTTCCATACCGCTTCAAGAAATTTCCCGAAGGATACCTCCTTGAGCACAAGCCCTCCAACACATTCAAGCCCTTTCAATACAATTCGCTTCTCCTCCTCGTTCGCTGCAATCTCCTCAGCAAATTTTTCTCTCTCCTTACCATAGCATCTCTCACCCGCAACATAAACCTCCTTTCCCTTAAGAGTTTCCTCAAACCTCCTTGTGAATTCCTGAATTGTGGCTGCATCGCTCCGTCTCCCGACAATGTAATCTTTCTCAACCCCCGCATCATAAAACTCCTTCAGGATGCATTCCCTGCACTTGCTTCTGCACTCATAAAATGGTTCAAAAGAGAGACGGAACTGCCTCTCAATGTTTCTGCCAAGTATCCTGCTGCTCCACCGAGAGGCCATGTTTATGTCTGTACTTGCACACTTTGCACAGACCTTCACAGAAAGCTGCCTGTTTTTCAGTCCCAGAACAAGTCCAGAACTCTTATGACCACACGAGAGAACCCCATCTTTCTCTGTCAGTTTATATCCAAGGTCTTTCAAGAGTTGCCTTCTAAAAGCCTCTGGAATTCTCAATTCCCTGCCTGTACAGTAAACATCGTCTGCAACAAGGAAGAAGTAACCCTTCTTTGCAAAGCTCAGATAGGCAAGGGCCTTGCACATGGGTTCATCAAAATGCTGTACTGCAAGCTGGATTTCTTTTGGAGCACTTCCACGCACAGCAAAGCTGTAGGTGCCAAAGGGTAATTTCACGGCTGCAAGGACTGAAAGCTTGTCAGAGAATCGGACTGTGAGAAAGCCAGCATAAGCCTTGACAATCCTGTTCCCGAATATCATTTTCCATTTCAGCTTGCTCTTGCTCTCGCTTACAGCACTCACAGCCTTCAACCTTTCCTTCAGGCCAGCAAAAATGCATAGGGTGCAGTTATTGCTGCAAACTGGTAAAAGCTTTTCTGGATGCCTGGCAAGAATTTCTGCGTTTTCCAGCAGTTTCTCCCTACTCATCCTGGAGGATGCTTTAATTCCCCGTGCTTTCTTTATTCTTCCCATTAGGGCTATATCGGGAGGAGGGATAAAAAGGTTTATATTAAGCAAACCAGAATGTGTTATCCTGTAATTATTTCGCTTCATAAGATTTCACCTTCAAGTGTGGTTTCAACCATTTTCACATAGTTACCTACGATAATGTCCGTGAGTTTTCTATACAGTGCTTCTCCTGGTGTCTCCAGAATTTCAAATCACTGCTCCTTGCTTCGCATTCTCTTATTCCTAATAACATTCTACTTGCATCATCAATTATTGCACAGACCCACTGTCCTTTGGCGTTGTGGTACCAGTCAATGTGTAATGCACTGAGAGATGCTAAATTGATTGGCAACAGTTTTGGTGGAAAGTCGGTGTTTACCACATCCGCAATAATGTGCTCTACATCCTGTTGGCTGAGTTTCATGCCTTTAATCTCTTTTCCAATTAAAACGGCGAAATTTTTCGGGGATAACACAGTGCTGGCTCC
>JAWACX010000228.1:0-2865 GCA_038896575.1 Thermoplasmata archaeon | reverse complement strand
AGAAGAAATTCCTTGAATCTCACCTCCTTCTCTATATAGGACTGCACACTTGGCACTGGTGCCGAAAGGCGTCACCTTACGAATATAGAATCCCCGTATGTTCCTGATAGTAAGTTCAGTTGCAGGTGTTATGGGTATTCGTTTCATGAGATATCTATAAGATATCTCAAATATTTAACACTTTTGGTGCATCTGTGGAATTTTGAAAGAGCCGTTTGAAAATTTATGAGAAAGATGTATCAGGAGCTTTGCATACTGGCATCAATTTTTGAATTTCATCCAGCATCTTTCGGAGATACTACCATAGGAATAGAGTGAAGAAATTGAAACAGAAAAACGAGCTCAGAATTGAGGTATCTTTCAACCAGATTTTATGTTTCCCAAGGTTCCAAAAGGTTATTATCCAAGCTTGTATCTGTAAATAGCAATGAAAGTGAAAAATGGGAAAATGGAAAAGTTATCGTCTCCTTCCTCGGCGCCTTTGCCTACCATTCTGGAGTTCTTCAGAAAGAACAAGTTCACACTCTTTGTGCTCACAGTTCTTGCCTCAGTTCTGCTCTCAAACTTTGCAGGGTATGAGGGAGCGATTAGCCTCTTCTTTGTGTTTGCAGTGGTAATGCTCATGGTTGTTTACATCAAACTTGAGTTCTATAGAGAGGACCATGAGCTCCCCAGCCTTTACGAATTTCTCTTTGCAGCTGGAGTTCTTGCCTTCAGCTTTCTCTCAGTTTCTCTCAAGACCTGGCTATCCGGTGGTGAGAACCCAGGATTTGGAGTAACAAACTATGCAATCTTCCTTGCCGGGGTTCTCTTTCTCTTCTATGGGTACAAGAAGATAAAGCACACTTATCCAGTCCTTGCTCTCCTTGTTTCCCTCTCAGTGCTCAACATCCTTTTCTACAGTGAGAACACAGGCCTTTATGCTGCAGCAGCTGACATTCTGGCGAAACCGGAGGCAGATGCTCTTGCAAATTTTATTTCATTCATGGGAATAGATGCCTGGACTGATGTTGCAGGTATTGGAATGGGTGCGCGGCTGACAATTCTAACGCCTGGAGGCCCCCGGCAAATGTGGATTGCTGGCGGTTGCACTGGAGTGATGGGAATGGGAACCTTTGCTGCTCTCTCCTCAGCCCTCGTGCTCAACTTCAGGATAAAATGGTGGCTCAAGCCACTGATTGTTTTTGTTGGCACATTTGGTGCCTTCCTTGTGAACATGCTCCGCCTGCTTACACTCGCCCTCTTGCTTTATTACTATGACGCTCCTACAATGTACTGGTGGCATAAAAATGAGTATTTTGCCCTTGGAGACCTTTACCAGATGCTCTACATGTGCTGTTTCTGGCTTCTGGCTTTCAGGTATGTGATAAAGGGTGAAAAGGATGAGAAGGGAAGTGACAGAGGAAAAACTGAAGGATTACCTGGAAAAGACAAGAAAAGGCCTTGAGATAGCGAAAATCGCGGTTCCTGAGCGTTCCTACCTCTATCGTTTAGCCGAGGACTTTTTGAGGATGGCAAATGCCTACTACTCAGATGCCCTCCATTTTTACCAGCAGGGCGATTTTGTAAATGCATTTGCCTGTGTGAACTATGCCCATGGCTGGCTTGACGCAGGTGCCAGGCTGGGGCTTTTTGATGTAGCCAAGGACGAAAGGTTATTCACGCTCTGGGAATAGCTTTTTCTGTTTCGGCACCAGAAGTGCAAAGAGAAGGAGGAGAGTGCCTGTAAGAGCAGCATACCACCCAGGCATCAGATTGTTAAGAAATGATGTGCCAGTAACATTGCTCATCCAGAGTTCTGCCTGCACTGTGGTAGCAAGAAGAGCCAGGAGAGCCAGAAAAGCAATAGAGAGTCCAAATGCCAGAACAACCTTTTTGCCACGGAGTTCCGGGAACCTTGAGTGAATGAACCCGGAAAGCATTGCTGCGAGTCCGCAGAGTGGCAGGAGGAGCAGCGCAAAAGCACCCACCTCGCGCTGCAACTCAAACCCGTCAAGTTTCCGCTGGACTCCATTATCACAGAACACTGTCCAGAGAAGGAGTGGAGACAAAATGAGAAGGAGACCTGAGAGGATTGCAATCAAATGCCTGGCACTCAGCCCTATGATTAAAGGTGAATCAAACACATCCTTCATTTTTTCACCTCCTCAAATTCAATCTTTTCCTGCAGATAATTAGCCCTTCTCCTGAAGACAATTATCCCAGTACATGCCACCGCAAGACCTACAATTAAAGCGATTGTGATGAGATATGGTGCCAGGTCTGTGTTGTTCACCGAGAATGTTTGCTCATAAACTTTTAGATTGCCTGCAGCATCTCTCACATAAACCCTTAGAACATGGTTTCCATTATCCGTCAGTGTGGTTTTCCACTTGTATATCACAGTGTTACCTTCTCTCTCAAATGTTACAGGCTTGTTGTCAAGGTAGAGTGTAATTTCTGGAATCTCTGATTCGTCTGCCAGAATGAGAACAATCCCAACCTCGCCTGCAACTACGGCTCCTGCTGATGGTGTAAGAGAACTGATTACTGGCGGAGTGTTATCCACTCTGATTGTTTTAGTAAGCCGTGCAGTGTGGTTTGCATTATCTGTGACTTCAATCGTAATCTCATGTCTTCCATCACCCAGGGTTGTGGTGTCAATCTCAATTGTGTAGAGATTACCTGCAGATACAACAGCCCTCCTGGTACCATCTACTGAGTATGCAGCACCAGCGATTCCTGAGAGGTCGCTTACCACAAATACCACCCGGATTATGCCAGAAACTGGTTTACCTTCCTCCGGAATCTCTTTCAACTCCACCACAGGTGCCCTGCTATCAATCCGGACAGTAATACACTGGAGTATCTCACGATTTCCAGCGA
>JAWACX010000227.1:0-2913 GCA_038896575.1 Thermoplasmata archaeon | reverse complement strand
GACCACGCCGAGTCTTGCAATCTGTCTGGCCAGCGTGACTCTTGGTGCAATTTCAAGCAACTCCTTTGTGGCAGTTTTCTGCTCATAACCATGCAGGAGTTTAATGTAGGCTGTTCCTCCCCTGCCTATTGTTCCTGTAATGTAAACTGCATCACCTGGCTTTGCACCCTTCCTCCGCATCAGCATTGAGCGATGAACTCTTCCAATCGCCATGCCAGAAATTGTGAGGCTCTCACCTTCCTTTGTATCACCTCCGAGCACCGCTGCACCATACACAGCCGCGCAGTCCGCCATCCCTCTCGCAATCTCCATTACAAATTTCATGTCAGTGTCTCTGGGATAGGTTGTAGCAAAGAGCAAGCCTCTCGGTTCGCCGCCCTTTGCTGCAATATCGCTCAGGTTGACCGCACAGGCATAGTATCCTATCTGCCACGGCGTGGCAGTGAATGGAATGTGTTCTTTCTGGTTTATTGTATCAGTGGTAAAAAGCATGAAATATCTCTCATTGACAGAGAGTATTGCGCAGTCATCCTCTATAGCGCTTTCTCCAAAAATCTCTCCGAGTTTCCTTATAATTCCCCTTTCTCCCAGTTGCTCAAGTTTCATAATACCCGCCTACACAAACATCCCCACAGGTGCCCTTGTCTGCTTTCTACCCCTGCCAAGCACCTTTTCAATTGCCTTCTCAAAATCCTCTGGAAGCACATGGTCTCGCTCCGCCCTTATTGCAAACATTCCTGCCTCTGTGCAAATTGCCTTTATGTCTGCTCCCGTGCAGTTCTCTGTTTTTCTGGCAAGCTCTTCAACCGAAATTGTACCCAGAACATTCAATGGCTTTATGTGGATTTTGAAGATTGAGATGCGTGCCTCAAGGTTGGGCATTGGAATATTAATTATTCTGTCAAATCTGCCCGGGCGAAGCAGGGCTTCATCAAGAATGTCTGGCCTGTTTGTAGCAGCCAAAATTTTTACATTTGAGAGAGGGTTAAAACCGTCCATCTCAGCAAGCAATTGCATGAGTGTTCTCTGCACCTCTCTATCTCCTGAAGTTGAGACATCAAGCCTTTTCGCCCCTATTGCGTCAAGTTCATCAATGAAAACAATAGAGGGAGCCTTTAACTTGCTCAGTTCAAAGAGTTCACGCACAAGCCTTGCCCCTTCACCAATGTATTTCTGGACAAGCTCAGAGCCTACGAGACGGATGAATGTGGCACTTGTGTGCCTCGCAATTGCCTTCGCAATGAGCGTTTTCCCAGTGCCAGGTGGCCCAACGAGAAGAACACCTTTAGGTGGCTGGATACCAACCTTCTTGTATAGTTCCGGCCTGAGCAGGGGATATTCTATTGCCTCCCTCACCTCCTGGATTTGTTCATCCAGCCCTCCAATGTCTGCATAGGTTTCCTGTGGCTTCTCAATTATCTCTGCGCCCATCACGATAGGGTCAAGGGAAGGGGGAAGGACATTCATCACAGCTAAGGTTTGCTTGTTCAGAGCAACCCTCGCACCTGGCCTGAGTTCTCCGGGAGGAATTGACTCGCTCACATTCACAACAAAATCTGGACCTGTAGAACTTTTCACGACAACCCTTCCATCAGCAAGCACATCCCTTATCTGGCCAATGATAAGCGGAGGAAATCTCAGCCTCTCAATTTCCACCTTCAACCTTCTCAGTTCTCTCTGAAGCCTGATAACCTCGTTTTCTAAATACCTTTTCTCATTCTCAATTCTGCGGAGTTCCTCAGTTAACCTTGAGTTCTGGATTTCCAGAAAGTGAAGCCTTGCTGTATCATAAGTGGTGTTTTTTGCTTCCTGGGCTTCTTCAGTCAATTTCGCACCCCTTTCTGTGCTATATCCAATATCAATCTATCAGTATTTATTATTTTCTGAAATGCCCCTGTGTTGCATTAAATGCCTCTTATTCTTATGTGGCAACTCTACAGGAGGGAGAGGAAAGGGAGTAGAGATGAGGGCTGCCGTGGCTCGCAGCGAAATAGCAATACAGCAGTAGGGGAAAACCTTTTTGTATAACGAAAAGTTAGAGGTAGAGGTGAGAAAAAATGCCAAGAAGGAAAAGAGGAGAAACCAGCAAGGGGAAATGCAGTTTCTGTGGGACCCTGTGTGGAAAATCAGAGATGTTGGAGCACCTAAAAACCTGCGAAAAAAGGATAGCTGCTAATAAGGATTTATGGGAAAAGGATGCTTTTCACATTCTAGTGGAAGGCTTATATTTGCCCCAATACTGGCTTCATATTGCAGTTGCTTCAGATGCAACACTTAAGAGGGTAGACCAGTTTCTCAGGGGCATATGGCTGGAATGCTGTGGCCATTTGAGCAGGTTTATAATAGGCGGTGTTTACTATGAGGCGTTTCAGGATGAGGATGACAAAATCTGGGCGATGGGATTGGGCAGGGAGGCCAGGGATATGGAAGTCAGGGTAGATATTGTGCTTTCAAAAGGGCTCAGTTTTATCCATGAATACGACTATGGGACACCCACAAGGCTCCGACTTGAAGTAGTGGATGAGTACAAAGCACTAGCAAAAAACCAAGAAATCAAAATTCTTGCAAGAAATGAGCCCCCGAAACTAAAGTGTGTGGTTTGCGGTGCTCCAGCAACCCGGGTATGTTCTCAATGTAAGCGTGGTACCTGGCTCTGTGATAAATGTGCAAAGAACCATGAGTGTGGAGAGGACTCTTTACTTCCGGTAACAAATTCACCGCGCGTTGGTGTCTGTGGTTACTGCGGACCCTGCTGAGGATTACCTCAGATTTGGTTGAAGATGAAACCATCAACTTAAGAAAAATTTTTGGGGAGACAAAGTCATTTGCCTACTTTAGAAATTTTCTAAAGTGGCAGGAGGCGTTAAGTTGAAGGTCTCGACAGTAACTCACAAAGAATATATATACTACCAT
>JAWACX010000226.1:0-2922 GCA_038896575.1 Thermoplasmata archaeon | reverse complement strand
AAGACGGGAAGGCACAGCAAACTTTCTGATTGAAAAACTCAAGAACATTGGTGGCCACTATGCAAGGGAGGCCACAGCAGGAGAATATGTTTGGGTGCTCAAGGACCCAAATACAATTGCAGCGAGTTATGCAGATACTGCCAGAGCTGCAGAAGTAGAGATACTGACATTAGAAAAAGCACCCTATGCACCCTCAGAAGTCCAGTATTTCGCTACATTTGAAGCCCTGGAGAAAGGCGTGAAAGTAAGGTCAATATACCAGTCGGACCCAGAATCCCTGAGCCCGAAGATTATCCAGCTCGTGAAAATCCTCCACAGAAAGGGAGGAGATATCCGTTTCCTTGATAGTGTGCCAAGCAAATTTGCACTTTTTGATGATAAGGAGGTATGGCTGGCACTAGAAGACCCGCTCAGCTTGAGAAGGGACTTTGTTGCCCTTGTGATAAAACACTTAGGTGCAGTGCGGCCCTTTAAGGAGTTATTTGAGAAACTGTATGCAGAAGCCATACCTTATGAACAGATGGAGAAACTGTTCTGAGACCTTTCCCTCACCTAAACCTTTATCATTTTCTCCGCTTTTTACCAATCATGAAGACAGCAGAGGAGTATATTGAGAGCATCAGGAAGATGCGGAGCAATGTCTATCAGTTCGGGAAGTTAATAGAGGATGTGACAACGCATGGCACAACAAAATACACAATCAAGGGTGTTGCAAGAATCTATGAGATGGCTTTGATGCCAGAATACCAGGACCTGCTTACAACAACCTCTCTGAATGGTAAAAGGTGCAACAGATACCTCTCAGTGATGGAAAACCGTGATGATGCAATAGCAAACATCAAAATCAAGAGGTTGATGTTCCAGCAAACTGGCACCTGCACAGGGGGGAGATGTGTTGGCTGGAGCGGCATCAATGCGCTCTGGGCTACAACCTATGAAATTGACAGGAAGTATGGGACTGACTACCATGCCAGATTCAGGAAATGGCTGGAGTATGCACAGGAAAATGACCTGGCAGTTGCAGGGGCGATTACAGATGCGAAGGGGAACAGGGCACTTTCACCTAGCCAGCAGGAAGATAAGGACGCATATCTGCATGTGGTTGAGAAGCGCAGCAACGGGGTTGTGGTAAGGGGTGCAAAGGTAATGATATCAGGTGCAGTTGCAGCCAATGAGTTAATTGTCATGCCCACAACAGGGCTGAAAGATGAGGAAAAGGAGTTTGCCATTGCGTTTGCAATTCCGAGAGATGCGGAGAATCTTGTGCTCATCGAGAACAGGCGCACTGGTGATACGAGGAAACTTGAGGAGGGTTTTGACAAGGGTTGCGAAAAAGGTGGCGTTTCTGAAAGCTGGATTTTCTTCAACGATGTTTTTGTCCCTGAGGACAGGATATTCTTCCTTGAAACCCCGGAGTTCGCAGGACCTTGTGTGCTCCGATTTGCCGCCTGTGAACGGAGCACGATGGGTGGCTGCGTTGCTGGCCAGGGAGACATAAAGATAGCGTCAGCAGTTGCAATGGCACACATTAACGGACTTGGCACAAAACCTTTCAACGAAAAACTGACAAGGATGGGAATCCTTAACGAAACCCTTTTTGGCTGTGGGGTTGCTGCCTGTGCCCTTGGAAAAAAGCATGAGAGCGGTGCATTCTTCCCGGACTTCCTCCTTTCATCAGTAACAAAAGTCCATGTTGCAACACTCCCATATGAGCAGTCAGTAATCTGCCAGGACATTGCAGGTGGAATTGGCGAGGTAGGCTGCATCCCCTCCTACCAGGACTTCGTGCATCCGGAACTCGGGAAGCTTGTGAAGAAATATTGCAAGGCAAGGGCAAGTGCAGAGGCAAGATTGAAAATTGCAAGGCTGATTGAGTTTACCACAATGGGTCTCGGAGTGCCAGGATGTATGCATGGCGGTGGCAGTGCAGATGCAGCAAAACTTGTTATAAGGCGAAGCCTTGATTTTGATGGTTTCTATCTGGAACTTGCAAAACGGCTTGCGGATGTGAATGAGGACATAAAGGTAAAGGAGGAGAAGAAAAGGTGATTGTAAGACCAGTTTGCTCTGACTCAATGGGTGTTCGCTCCCTCTGCGTCTATGTGAAAACAGAGGACATGGCGATGCTGATAGACCCAAGTGCAGCCCTTGGCCCGAGCCGTTACGGGCTTCCGCCCGCAGCAGAGGAATGGGAGGCTCTGGAAAAATTCAAGGTTGAGATAAGAGAGATTGCAAAGGACTGCGATGCGTTTGTGGTCTCGCATTACCACTATGACCATCACGACCCTGATGAGGAGTTTTGGGCAGGAAAAAAGGTGTTTGTGAAGGACCCAAAAAAGAACATAAACAGGAGCCAGAAGGAGAGGGCTGCTTTCTTCTTTGAAAGATTTAGCAAGAGGGCAGAACTGGTTATTTCTGATGATGGGGATTTCAGTATTGGCAACACAAAAATTTCATTTTCCAGGCCTTTGCGCCATGGAAATGAAAAGAGCTTGCTGGGATTTGTTATTGCAACAAGAATTGAGGAAAAGGGAGAGGTCCTTGTGCATGCCTCTGATGTTCAGGGGCCAATTCTGGAGGAGAGTGCAAATGTGCTCATAGAGATGGAGCCAGATATTCTTGTTATTGATGGCCCTCCCTCATACTTTCTTGGCTGGAAATTCAGCACAAGGGACCTTGAGCGGGCAAATGCAAACCTTGTGAGGATTATTGAGGAAACTGGAGCAAAAATCATTCTTGACCATCATCTTCTCAGGGATTTGGCATACAGGGAAAGATGTGCTCAGGTTTATGCACATCCAGACATTTACACCTTTGCAGAGTTTCTTGGCAGGGAGAACAGGATGCTTGAAGCTACCAGGAAATTTTTATACGAGGGAAAATCATCAGATTTTCAGGAATAGGAGAGGAGAAAAATTTAAC
>JAWACX010000225.1:0-2926 GCA_038896575.1 Thermoplasmata archaeon | reverse complement strand
ATCAATCTTGTTTGCCAGTGCATTCTTTCGCTGCTCTGCCGGTGGTTTAAAGTAGGCATCTGGAAGCGAGAGTATTTTTTCCTTCAGAAAATCAAGGGCAAGGAAAATGTCACAGGAGTAAACTGTGGCAGTGAGTTCATTGTTTGTCTCATCCGTTTCTGTGATTTCGTTCTGCGGGTCCATCACACCTCTCAGTATGTATTTGCTAGCATCTGGAAGCGTGAAATTTGCTGGACACCCCGACTTTGGTTGGAAAGGATTTCGGGCTTTTTGGCCAGTAAATTCTTTTTCCGGGCTCAATGGTAAATCCCCACACGGAGCCTTTTTCAACCAAATCTTATGTTCCCAATCACATAAAAAAAGTTTTATTTAGGGGTGAGGACTACCAACGAGCATGTCATTGATGAAAGAGGCAAGGCACAGGGTGACGGATGAAATTCTGGCTGTTGCAAAGGCAGAGGGAATGGAACCAGAAAAGCTGAGGAAACTTGTTGTTGAGGGTAGGGTTGTGATTCCCTGCAACCCTGTAAAGGAGCATGTGCTTAAGGGCATCGGCGAAGGGCTGAGCATAAAGGTGAATGTGAACATCGGGACCTCCCGTGACCATGTAGATTTGGATGAGGAACTGGCAAAGGTGGAGGTTGCCGAGAAATATGGTGCAGATGCCCTGATGGACTTGAGCACAGGTGGAGACATTGATGAAATTAGAAGAAAAATAAGGAAAAAGTGCAATTTACCTATGGGCTCAGTGCCAATATACCAGGTTGGTGTTGAGTGTGCAAGAAAAAGTGCAATTGTGCACATGAATGAGGATGACATTTTTAAAAGCATTGAGGCCCATGCAAAGGACGGGATAGATTTCATGACCGTTCATTGCGGTGTGACGAAGGAGAGCGTGGAGAAACTCCGCCAGACAGATAGGGTTACAGGTGTTGTCAGCCGTGGTGGGGCCTTCCTCGTTGCCTGGATACTTCACAATGAGAAGGAAAATCCTCTTTACGAAAACTTTGATTATTTGCTGGACCTTGCTGAAAAGTATGAATTTACATTGAGTCTGGGAGATGGTTTGAGGCCCGGCTCAATTGCAGATGCAAGTGATGCCCCACAAATCCAGGAACTGGTCATTCTGAGCAAGCTTGTGCACAGGGCAAGGGCAAGGGGGGTCCAGGCGATGGTAGAGGGGCCAGGTCATGTGCCACTTAACCAGATTGAAGCGAATGTCAGAATTGAGAAGAATCTTACAGACGGGGCTCCGTTCTATGTTCTAGGTCCGATTGTGACTGATGTAGCACCTGGGTATGACCATATCACAGCTGCGATTGGTGGTGCCCTTGCTGGCTATTATGGTGCTGATTTTCTCTGTTATGTAACGCCATCTGAGCATCTGGCCCTGCCTACAGTTGAAGATGTAAGAGAGGGTTTGATTGCATCCAGAATTGCGGCTCATGCTGCAGAGATTGCGAGGGGCAGAGGGCTTGATTGGGACAGAAAAATGAGCGAGAGGAGATATGCACTGGACTGGGAGGGTATGTTTCAACTTGCAATTGACAGGGAGAGGGCGGAAAGCTACAGAAAGAAAAGTTCTCCGGGTTCACAAAAAACCTGCACAATGTGTGGTGATGTGTGTGCAATGAAGATAGTGAGCGAGTTTCTTGGTAAAACCAATGTGGATTACTGCTGAATTAATTTTTTGTAGGCCTCTGCATTCAGCAAACCTTTTAATTCCTCCGGCTCTTTGATTTCAATTATAGCGAGCCAGCCCCTGCCATAAGGGTCTTTATTTATGTGCTCAAGCTCGCTCCTTAAGCTTTCGTTTATTTCCACAATCCTGCCTGAAACAGGGGCATAAACCTCGTTTGAGGATTTCACGGAGTCAAGGACGACAATAGCCTTTCCCTTTTCAACTGCATCTCCAGGGCTCGCCACAAAATCAATGTTCACGATTTCAGTGAGTGCTTCCTGGGCATAGTCAGTGATTCCAATCCTCGCGTTTTTTCCCTCAACCTTCACCCATTCGTGAGTTTCCGTATAAAGGAGTTCCTCTGGAATATTCACCATAGTAATTACCTCAAGCCCTGAAAGTGAATGGGGATTATAAGGGTTGTGGAGTGCTCTGTTGCCTGGTTTCAATACTTGTAGAATCCCCTGCCTGTTTTTCGCCCCAGATAACCGGCCCTCACCATTTTTCTCAGGAGTGGGCAGGGTCTGTACTTCGGGTCGTTGAAGTTGTTGTAGAGGACTTCCAGAATGCTCAAGCACACATCCAGTCCAATGAGGTCAGCGAGTTCAAGCGGTCCCATGGGATGGTTCATTCCCAGCTTCATCACACTGTCAATTGCCTCAGGGGTAGCAACACCCTCATAGACACAGAAAATCGCCTCGTTTATCATGGGCATGAGCACACGATTTGAAACAAAGCCAGGGGAATCATTCACCTCAACAGGAATTTTATCCAGTTTTTTTGCCATCTCTATAACTGTAGTTGCGGTTTCATTGCTTGTCTGGGCACCCCGAATTATCTCCACAAGTTTCATGAGGGGCACTGGGTTCATGAAGTGCATTCCTATGAATTTCTCTGGCCTTCCTGATGAAGTTGCAAGTTCTGTAATTGAGATTGAGGATGTGTTTGAGGCAAATATTGCATCTGGCTTTGCAATCCTGTTCAAATCCCTGAAAAATCCCTTCTTAATTTCTGGATTTTCCACAATTGCCTCAATGATAATGTCACAATCTCTAAAATCCTCAATCTTAACCGTTGTTGTGATTCTCCTGAGAGTTTCCTCCTTTGCCCCCTGTGAAATCTTGCCTTTCTCAACAAACTTGTTCAAGCTCTTCTCAATGTTATTCAGCCCATTTTTTATGAACACCTCATCAAGGTCCCTGAGAACCACATCAAACCCACACATTGCACACACCTGAGCAATTC
>JAWACX010000224.1:0-2959 GCA_038896575.1 Thermoplasmata archaeon | reverse complement strand
GGGGAAGTTAGAGCTGGCAGAAGAAGTGGAAATGATATACGAAAAAAGAATAACAGCCTTTGGCACTTCAGCAAAGATAGAGGCACCTGGAAAGTACAGAGGATGGCGAGCGTATGTGAGCATAGTAAAAGACTAAGTAGTTGGGACAAAATATTTCAAGCATGATCTCATCCAGTGCCAATAAATGGGCAACTTCAAAACTGAATTTTGTCCCACACCCGCAAGAGCGAAAAAAAACCAGAAAAAAGAGAATAAAAATTTAGCGAAAAGAAGTTCTCCTTTTTCTGCTCGCAATTCCAATGGCCGCTGGGAGACAGAGCATCAGCAAGGCAATGTAGCCATCAAATTCAATCACTGGCTGGATTGTCACAGGGAAACTTCCTGTTTCCGGCAATGTTGCAGTGTTATTTCCGGCATCCCATGCTTGGATGAAGTAGTAGAGAGTTCCCGGGGAGTTCTGTGCGGGAATCTGTGCATACCAGGTACCAGATGTAGTGTTGCCACTCACCAGGGTCATGGAAATTGCAATAGATGTGTTGCTTCCCACTGGGATATAGAATACCTTTACCTCGGTTATGGGAGCTGTGCCTGCAGTGACATTTGCGTAAATATCAATTGGCTCGCCAACATTTGCTACAGTTACTGGTGTATGACTGATGAGGATTGTTCCTGCTGGAACAATATTTATGTAGATTGTCTTTGCATCATTTCCTGTGGCAATGTCGGCACCAAGCTCTGTATTCACCTTTATCTTGTACCGACCACTTTCAGTGAAATTGTATAACCACTCAAGAATAACCTCTCCATTCTGCGGTAATGTAGTTCCTGTGGGTTTCGTCTGATTGAATTTCTCTATTTCCATTGTGTTTTTCTTTCCAATCACCTGCACATCATCAATGTACCATCCCAGGTAGGTTATAGAACTATCAGAACCGAAATTGAACCTCACTTGAACATTGGAATTTCCAACCCAGTTTGTAAGATTCACTGTCACCTCTACCCATGTTTGGACTCTTCCAGAAAACGCTTTCTTCCCAGCAAGTGGATTACTGTAGCTAGATGAGATTGTGCCGTTGTAGTAGGGCTGCGGATTAACATTTGGCTCATCTATCTGTACCCATGTGCTTCCATCTGTTGTAATTTCGATCAGGCCTCCATCATAAACGGTGGAAGTTCCAGTTTCCATGTCCACCCACTGCCAGTACTTCATTATCGCATAGTCGTACCCAGAGAGGTCAAATGCTGGAGAAATCAGTGCTGCTGCATAGGTTGTCCTGTAGTTCCCTGTTAGATTTGTGCCCCAGACATTTGCGCCGCTGTGGGGTGTAGGTGCACCTGTGCCGGAAGGTGTACCCCTTGCCCACTCATCAATGGCATTTCCGCCTGTGTTCTGATGTGTCCAGCCATTGTCTGTTTCAAAGTCATCCTCAAAGAGAATTTCCTCTGTGCCAGGCACAACCTTCCAGACCGTGCACCGAACATCAAAAGAGTTCTGGGTATTCGGGCCGTAGTTCTTGATAACTGCACTTACTGTTTGCTCACCTGGATAATAGGCGTCTTCATTTATTGGGGAGAGAATGCTCTCCACACCCACATCATCAAGGGTTTTGAACACCTGGACTGTAGCGTGGCCGTCAAGTCCTGTGTTGTCTATTGCTACTACCTTGATTGTGTATGCCCCAACTGGATAGGAAGTGAAATCAAGTGGGTAAGAATTCCCTGTAGTGCTTCCAATGTAAATCCAGGATTGTCCATTGTCCTGGCTCAGGTAAATGTCAAACTTCACGATTGTCCTTGTATCAGTTGCACTCCAGGTTACATTGACCAAATCATAAACACCAGCATTTTCCTCTGGGGAGAGAATGGTGACCGTAGGTTTTGAGCCACCAAGGAGGTAGGAAAGTGATCGCTCAATGAGAGTTGCTCTCACACTCCTTGAGGTTATGTCCTCAAATGCAAAGGCATAGTACACAACACCATGGGACCCGAGATATCGGACGCCTGCTGTGTTCCCACTGGAGTATTTCAGAAATGCATAGGCACCTGTCCGCGCAGAAACTCTATCAGGATAAAAACCTCCGATCACATCCTGCAAACTCGCGGTTATTCCATCGCCTATGGGGTCACCTGGGACTCCATTAACAGCGTAGCTTCCATCATTGTCCGATGAGTAGGTAGCGTGAAGATAATTCTGGTACCAAGTAGAATTGTCGTACTGGGTGCCATCAGAATCACATAGGTCCCAGCCAATATCCTGACCCGAAATTACCAGTCTTCCTCCTGCATCAAGATAGCTTCCGAGCAAACTTCTATCATCACCAGAAAGTTGAGGATAGCACTCACTTGAATGCCAAATCACTGCACTGAATTGCTGAATGTAGCCCAGAGTAGGCATTCCCTGCTTTGCCTTCCTCCAGATTCCATAACTCCACCCTGCATCACCAAGGGCGTCCGTATAGTACTTATCAAACCTGGGATTCATTCCTCCATCCACAACAAGCACACTTGCCAATGTAGTTGTGAACCTGTAGTGCAGACCACCGTTGTTGTCTGTAGCAAGGTTGCCTCCAATGTCCGCACTTTCAACATCAAACAGATATGTTGTATTAGGCTGGAGGCCATAAAGCCGGACCCTGTGAGTCACGGAGAGTTCATTGCAGGAAATGACTGTTGTTGGAGAAGAAATTCCGTATCTCACCACAGAGGTTCCTGGCTCGTTTGTTATCCATGTGATTTCTGCATAGTTACCATTTATTGCCTCAACATAAACATTTGAAATGACTGGAGCAACTCCATCTACCTTGGCGTAGGCATACACAGGAGTTACTGGTCCTGAGGCATCATTATATCTGGCAGTGATAAGGTCTCCATGAGTTACCTGAAGGACACCGTTGGCATTTGTGGGAGAAATCTGTAAAGTTCCTGTGAAAATATGAGAGCCTGGGGAAAGCTCTGAGAG
>JAWACX010000223.1:0-2986 GCA_038896575.1 Thermoplasmata archaeon | reverse complement strand
CTGATAAAGGAGGCAAAAGCGGTTGCTGACGAAACTGGAAGCAAGGAACTCATTGCGGGTGTGGTTGCTGGCTTTGGAGAGATATATCGGCTTTCAAAAAAGTTTGAGGAAGCTGAACGAGAGTACAATGAAGCAATGAAACTCTATCAGGAAATTGAGAAGATAGACAGTTTTTACAGCACCAAGGTGGAGATTGCAAAAGTTTACATAGATAGCGGAAGAATAGAGGAGGCGATAAAGCATCTTGAGGAGGCAAAACAGTTCTACACAAAAATCGGAGGCAAGGGAATGCTGAGAAAGATTGAGAAGGAGTATGCCAGAATTGAAAAGGAAAAAAAGAAGTAAGGATGAGAATGAAAAAAATGAATCTGCATCTGCACACCAAATACTCTGATGGAGTTTTTTCAGCAGAGGAGCTTGTGGAGGCTGCAATTCACTATGGCATCAATATTGTGGGGTTTGCAGAGCATTACCTTACAACCAGGACCACAGGAATAGAAAGATATGCAGAAAAACCTTATATCAGGGAAATTGAAGCGCTGAAGAGGAAGTATGCAAATGTGGTGCGGATTTATGCAGGCGTGGAGATTGACTGCTCCATTTCAGAGTTTCGGCTGGAAAAGTACAACTACGAATTCCTCAATCAGCTGGATTTCATACTTCTGGAGTATGTGAACGATGCCGCTCATGATGGAATCCCTCTGCAAGAGGTTCTCCCGTTTCTCGAGAAAATTAATGTGCCTGTCGGGCTAGCCCACAATGACATAGGCAAGAACTTTGAAGGAATAGAGCAGGAAGTGCTTGCCGAGTTTCTCTCTTTGCATGGAATCTTTATAGAACTGGACACGAGCAGAAGATACCGTAGATTTGAAATGCCCTACTATAGAATTGCAGCAGAGTTTTTTAGAAATTACGGACAGATGTTAAAACTCAGCATTGGGAGTGATGTCCACACAGAAATTGAAGAGGTTGCGAACATAGGAGACGCTGTGAATTTCCTGGAAAAATACAACCTTGAGAAATCCCTGATTTTTTAATGCTCAGATAGTCTCAAATTTAAGGAGTATGTTTGTGCCCCTCAGCGCATTCTGAACTCTGTTCACGAGTTCAATTGTTTCCTGGAGAGACACATTTGTTTTCCATTCATAAACAAAGTCATAATTTCCCTGCGTGGGACGAAAACCAAGTTGATACAGAATATCCGCAATTTTAGAGGGAAGTTCACCTTCACTGTTAAATGTGACAGTAAGATAGGTCTTCATCGGACCTCCTTATGCTAGAGAAGTATAAAAGAGTTTCGTGATGCTGTACTCGGTTCTGCTATCCACCGATGACGATTCTCTTTCAGGCAATACGGTAAGGAAACCGATAAGGGATAAATACTGGGAGGATATTGCTCAACCATGGGAAATAAGCCATGGCACGCAATGGATGTGCAAGAGGTAATTACAGAGCTAAAAACCTCCCGGGAAAAAGGTCTTACGAGTGAGGAAGCAAAGAGGCGATTGGCAAAGGGCAAAAATGTACTTGCTGAGAAAAAGAGGGAACATCCAGTTATTAAATTTTTGAAGCAGTTCAGGAGCATACCTATTATCATGTTAATTGTGGCAGCAATAATTACCATACTTTTAACAATTTTTACGGAAGAGAATCATCTTTCGGATACTGCAGCTATAATTATCGCGATAACAATTAATGCAGTGATGGGCTATATGATGGAGGCCAGAGCAGAAAAGGCAATGGAAGCTCTGAAGAGATTGACCGCACCAAAGACAAAAGTGATACGGGATGGTGTCTCCCAGGAAATTCTTGTGGAAGATTTGGTGCCTGGAGACATTGTGGTGCTGGAGGAAGGGGACAAGGTGCCTGCAGACATCCGCCTCCTCGAAACCACAAACCTTGAGGTTGATGAGTCTATGCTCACGGGAGAGAGTATCACAGTCCAGAAGGATGCACAGGAATACCCTTTGAATGCTGAAAAATGGGAGAGAGGAAATCTGGTTTACATGGGGACGATTGTTGCAAGAGGCCGGGGGAGAGGAGTTGTGGTCCATACAGGTATGGACACGGAACTGGGAAAAATTGCAAAACTGGTGCAGGAAACTGAGGCTGAGGAAACTCCTCTTCAGAAGAGCATTGATACCCTTGGCAAGCAAATTGGCTACATTGCAATTGCAGTTTCCACACTTCTCTTTTTCACAGCAACAGCAATTGCTTTTTGTACTTTATAAATATACTGACCTTCTTTACTGCTTATGTCTACTGTTAATTCTGATGGATAATATGGAGCAATAAATAGCAAAAACTCCTGCGGATTCATTAAAACTGACAGCGCAATCATTGCACATTCTATTTTGTTAGGTCCCCAACGTTGGTTACTTAGTTCCTCTTCACTGTAACTTGGTTTATCAAACACATCCTTACAAATACTGCAAAGCCTTTGGGGAATACCCAGATGCACATAATTTTTCATATGTAGCCATAACGAAATAAGATGCTGCCTATAAATTGTGTTTAAAAGGTACTGTGTTATAGGAATGATATTATTAGCAACAAACGATGGCTCATTTGTTAATAACCATCTCACTAATGTGCCTCTGGAATTAATCTTTTGTCTCATAAATAAATCACCTAGTAAGCCAAAGTTTTCGACTTGTTCAATGCTTGTGTTCATTATATAGTCTTGTATTACAATTTCTTCTGTTCCCCACAAATATTCGTCCATTTTCAAGCAAAGTTTTAAATCATGAACATCGGCTTCACAAGTTAATGAAGCTATTTGTTGTTTTGGATGGGCTTTATTCCATTCAACTAAACGATCTAAGTATTTCAAATAATCACGATTTAACTCGTCTCCTTCTAAACCCACTTTAATATAATCTTTTACTCTTATCAAAACTTGTCTTTTATATTTTGGTTCCTTTATAACCCAGTCATCATATCTGTATTTCACCAATTCCTTAAGCTCTTCATCAATAGGCAAACA
>JAWACX010000222.1:0-2988 GCA_038896575.1 Thermoplasmata archaeon | reverse complement strand
AATAAACCAGAATGCAGGTGACTATGTGGTGAATCCACCTGCTCTCTACAAGCCCTATGTGGTGAACATAAATGGAAAGAAGGTGATTGCGGTTTTCAGAGACCGGACAATTTCCGATAAAATTGCCTTCCAGTACGGACACATGGATGCGGATGCTGCTGTTGAGGAATTGATTAAATACATTTACGAAATGGGCAACAGATTGCCTGATAAAAGAAACTCTGTGATTACAATTGCCGCGGATGGAGAAAACTGGATGTTCTGGGACGATGCAGGCTATGAAAACAACGGCAGAACATTCCTGGAAAAACTTTATGCCAGATTGAATGTTGAGACGGGCATAGAGACAGTGCTCCTGAAGGAGTTTCTTGCTCAAAACCCACCGAATACTGAAATAAAGACCATTGCAACTGGCTCCTGGATAAATGGGGACTTAGAAACCTGGAGAGGTGAGCCGGATGAGGATATTGGCTGGCAGCGGCTTGCAAATGCAAGGAGGGCTGTTGTGGAATACGAGGCTTTACATCCCAACTCCAGCGAGGTAAGGAAGGCCTGGGAGAGCATTTATCCAGCAGAGGGAAGCGATTGGTTCTGGTGGTATGGCACAGACCAGACCACAAGAGACGAGGACATGTTTGACAGGCTTTTCAAGATTCATCTTGTGAATGTTTACAAAGCGATAGGGCTCCAGCCTCCAATTGAACTCACCGCCGAATTGCGCGCGGCAAAGGAGCCAGATAGGCCAGGAAAGCCAGGGTTATTCAAGCCAGTGCTAGATGGCACAATAAACCAGACAGAGTGGGAAGATTCCTCTGGCTATGCCTGCCTGACCAACACGCTCGGAATTGAGGAATTTGACCTGGGTGCAGATACACAGAACATTTACATAGGATTGAAAATGGAGGCAGAGAAACTCATTGCAAATTCCGAAAATCTGGATTTGAGCATTTACATTTCCTCGCCCAGCCCTGCAGATATGAATGTTCCGATGACAAATTTTCTGCCCCTTGGAGGCAATGAGTCCCTGGGCTTCCCGATAAAATGGAAGGTGAAGATTCTGCCAGAAACAAGGCTGGAAACCGGGGAAACAAAGATTGCAATTTTCAGAGCGGGCTCTGAAGGACGCTGGATTTTCTCAATTGCCCAGCAAACTTGTTACATTGGTAAAAATGTTGAAATTGCGATTCCAACTGCTTCAATAGAAACCAATCCGAGGCAGAAGGTGTTTCTTGCACTTGTTTGTGCCCACAGGGTTGACGAGGTCTGGGAGAATGCGGAATACCTCACAGGCAGGGAGCCAATAGAACTTCTCCTGCCTTCTGATACAGCAAGGGAGTACATTCTCAACATAACCTCAAGCCCTGACTCAAATCCACTTGGAATTTTTGAGGAGGAATATGACGATTACGGGCCGGGTAATTACGAATATCCCACCTCCAACGAGATGGCCCCTAACACCGGCCTATTTGACATCACCGCCCTCTACATTTATAACAGCACCTCCGAGCTCATCTTTGAATTCCATTTTCGTGAGATGGGCCTTGTGCAGGATGGAAAACCAATCTGGAATCCGCCCTACAATTTTCCACACCAGATGATAAACATCTACATAGATATTGACAGGAAAAATGGTTCTGGCAATACAGAGTGCCTGGAGGGTGCTAACGCCTTAATCCGGGAGGATTTTGCCTGGGAGATTGCTGTTTCTGCAAGGGGCTGGGATGTTTATGCAATGCTCGGGAATGAAAAAGTCCGCACAGGTGTGACTGCAGATGCAGACTGGAACAGCACCGCCAAAAAATGGGATAACAACACAGTTTATGTTCGTGTAGCACTTTCCCTGATTGGCCAGAATTTCAGGGACTATGGGTATGTGATTGTTGTGGGAAGCCAGGATGAGTATGGGCCCGGAAAATGGAGAAGTGTGAATGCCCAGAGGGAGCGGTGGAGATTTGGTGGGGGCACGGATGGAGATATTGACCCGAACATCATAGACATGATAGTTCCTCCCGGCTATTCCCAGAAAAATCTGCTGAGTTATGACCCAGGTGCAACCAAAAAAGCGGTCCTTGTTGGCATTACATTCCCTGGCAAAGCGGGTGATGGCCTGCAGAACCAGAGTGGAGAGAACAGGACAGGGGATGCAGAAAACACATTGGCTAAGGATTTTGCACCTCCAGTTCTAATTTTCGTCCTTGGTGTTGCATGCCTTTGCCTTGAGTCCAGGCTAAGGAAGAGAAAGAAGAGGCTTGATGTAAAAGCGCTGGTGGCAGAGAGGCTCAAGAGCGGGGTGGAGAGAGAGGACATAGAGCTTGAGTTAAAGGAGAGGTTGCTCTGTGAAGAGATTACCGAGAGGGAATACCTGAATGGAATCCAGATGCTGGAGGAGAGAAAATGAGGGCACTTGCCGCTTTTGTTGGGGCTCTGCTTCTCTGCGGTCTCTTCTATTTCACCTTTGCACTTCAAAGCCCGGGTGGAAAAAATGAATCCCGTGTTGTGCTCTGGCACACCTATGCTGAGAAGGAGAAGGATGCATTCCTCAAAATTGTGCAGAGTTACAGGGAAAAAACTGGCTTGGAAATTGATGTGCAGCAGCAGGATTATTCAAGTGCAGTTTCAAAATTCATCACGCATGCCTCTGCAGGCACCGCTCCTGACATTCTCAGAGTGCCAAACGACAGGCTTGGTGAGCTTGCGAGCAAGGGTTATCTGGAACCCCTTAACCAGTTCATTTCTCCCAGCATGCTTTCCCAGTACTATCCGGAGGCAATAAAGGCGATGGAGTATGAAGGGAAGCTCTATGCCCTCCCTGCCACAATTGACTGTCTGATGCTGATTTACAACAAAGACATTTTTGATATGCACCAACTGGAGTATCCCTCCGAGAACTGGAGCCTGGAAAAGCTTGTGGAAACTGGAAAGAAACTAACAACCGGTGATACCTTCGGTCTCGTTTTCCCTGTGCAGATTTCCTACTGGTATTTCCCT
>JAWACX010000221.1:0-3002 GCA_038896575.1 Thermoplasmata archaeon | reverse complement strand
TGAGGGTCACACAAATCAGGGCAATGAGGGAGAGGGTTTGATACCGCACCTTCTGAATGAGTTTCAGAACGCCTCTGGACATTAAAAGGATAAGCACAAGAGCAAACGCAGCACAGAATGCAATTCCTGCAAGCACAAGGAAAAGCTCTGCCTGTGTTTCTGGTGTGTAGAAAAGATTCATTCCAATTGTGAGGGCTCCCTTACGCATTCCTATGGCAGTGAAGAAGAGCACGATGGCACCTACAAAATAAAGCACCCTGTTTGAGCCCTGGGAAATGATGAAGGTTCGCTCACCTTTGGCTGCTGTAGCATGACCTGCAAGCAAAGCCCCAACACCTGCAGTGACTGCTGGGATGAAGGCAGCAAAAAGTCCGCCAAGTGTTCCACCAACACCGCCCCTGAAGATTTCCTCCTTCTTCACCTCAACACTTTTTGAAACTGTTTGCTTTGGAATATCCTTGTCAGTAAAGATTGCTACCAGGAGGCTGGAAGCAGCAAACATTCCAATGAAAACTGCACCAAGTGTCTGAAATGCTCTGTCCACTGGCACAATTGTTTTGTTAAAAATAATGATTCCAAGGATGCTGGAAAGCAAGAAGGTAAGATAACCAGCAAGAATTGTGCTCCATCCAACCCAGAGTTTTTTGAGCCTTGAGGTGCCCCTGTCAAAATCCTTGGGAAATTCCGAAAGCAAGATGAACATCACAACCGCACCCACAATCCAGAACATGTGTGGCTTAATTATTTCCCGCAGAAGTTTGAGCTGCTGCATGAACAGAGGGATTGCAATTAACATTATGAGTACACCCACAATTGCACCAATGGTTGTGAGAAGCACGGCCTCATGGCCTCTGCCCTGCATCAAATATTTCTGGGAGGGATACATTATCCAGACTGTAGAGTCATCTGGAGCACTGAGGTAAATTGTGGGAATTGTGAACAGGATTGAATAGCCAACAACTAAACCCACAAGAAACATGATAAAGTACATGTGGTCCTGGATGTCGTTGAGAAATGCAAAGTAAATCAGGAAGGCAAAACCCATCACATTGTAAACATGAAGGCCTGGAACAAGGCAGAGAACTGCCGAAACCAGAACACCTAAAAGTGCAAATCCAATGTAAAACAGTGCAATGCCAATGTCAATCAACCAATCACCTCCAAGATGTAATCGCTGAAATTCTCGCCAACCTTGAGTTCGTAAATGTGGCCATACTGAACAAATTTGCCTTGAACCACAACCATAGCACCCGCTCTAATGTCGCCCCAGGAATTAATTGGGATTGTAGAATACACCAACAAGGAATAATTGCCATCACTTACAGTGAGATTATACTGTCCAACGGAAATCACAGTCACATTTTCAAGGCGGAAAAACTTGTTTAGGTTGCTCGCAGGATTGGCAAGAAGCCCGGAGATTGTTGTCGAATTGTATCTCTCAACTGAAGTATTCAGAATTTTTATGTCAAGCCAGGTCGTAGGAAGCAATTCCCAGTAACTCTTTTGTGCATACCATTTCAATGCCCCTTTTACCGTAAGGTTTGCACCCTTCAACTCATAAAAATTCTGGGGGCATATCATTCCGAAGGTCTTCTGGAAGAACACATTTATCTCGCCTTTTCCATCTGTCACATTGAAACTCCAGGCGAAACCGAGGTTTGCAAAAGATTTTACCTTTCCAGTTACTTTCACCAATTTCCCTTCAGAAGCAACAATACTCAGGAGCGAGAGGTCTGTAAGTTCTTCATAATCCTCCTCCTTTGTCAAGATTTTCAGAAACTGAGGGTTTATTACTGTAAGCGATTTGGAATACTCGGAAACACTAAGCTTTCCCTCCACCTCTATCATTTGTCCATAACCTGGCACATTTCCAGTTTTAAGCACAGCATCGGTAACAGCATCAGCAAGTTTCACAGAAATCGTGCCTGTACCGTCATTCAGTGGAAATTTTATTGTGGAGCGGAGCTCATACCTGTCTGTAGTGTAAGAAGGGAAATCGCTAACCTTTCCAACTATTCTTATGTGAGAAAAACTCATGTCTTCTGTTATCTCTCCGACTTTTGTTACCGGTGTCTCTGATGAGTAGGCCAGCCCGAGGAATATGCCACCGATGAGCAAAAGCACAGCACAAACAATCAGAATATGAGCTTCAGACGCTCTTGGTAAATTCCCGTTCATCTTAGCACCTCTATTTCCCATGAGGTAGATGGAATTATCTCCCATTTCCAGGTATTTCCTGATTTATAGTATTTAAGTGCACCTGCCACCTGAATCTCGTTTTTTTCCTTTATTTCCGGCAATGCCCCCGTGAGATTTCCAAGGGATTTTGGTACAAACACATCTATTTTGTAGCCCTGAGAATCCTGGAGCACATAATCATAGGCAAAGGAATACTCTCTGATGCTTGTAACATTGCCTCTTACAATCACTCTTGCGTACTCATTCTCCTGGGGGTAAGAAAGAATTTCCTTTATAGTAACTTCCACAGGTTCAACGCGAGTTATCTTTATCTGGCTCACATGGTTCACAATCATGTAAAAGTCGTTGCTGCGATACTGTAAACTGCCTGAAATCTCCACACGGTCACCAAAAGCTGGGACCAGTGGCTTTCCTCTGGAGTTGAGTGCAAGCATGTCTCGCACCACATCGTCATAGACCTTTATCGGCATAATTCCAGTGCCGTCATCAACTGAGAAATAAAATGCTTTGCCTGTGGGGTTATCATAGAAAGAAGGGGTATCTGGAACAATACCCTTCACCTTTATCACAGCGTTGTTGTAGCCGGGATAGATGTCCTTTACCTTTATCAGCGGTGTTTCAAGCGATGCTGCCCAGGGTATAAGGAGGAGTGTGCCGACTACAGCAATTGCAAGGGCAGAATATTTCAGATAAATTGTGCTCTTCTTTTTTGGAACATCGGCACCGCAGAAAGGGCATTCCTCCAGCGGCCCTACAAATCTCTTGCACTTCGGGCAATGTGTGAACTCAGTCCCCTCTTTACT
>JAWACX010000220.1:0-3051 GCA_038896575.1 Thermoplasmata archaeon | reverse complement strand
ATAGCAATTATGTTGTAATTTTGAAATTTACAAGAAGGTTTTTCTGGCTCACGCGGTAGTTTACGATTACCTGTGTACAATCACATTACTTGTATACAATCTTGTTTTTACTTAGTATGCACCGTTCAAATCTAACGTTATATTGGCGCTTAAATAATAATAGTAATAGGAAGAGCGGGGACGGAAAGAAGACTATGGAGACAATTAGAAGAGATGAAGATGAAAGTGCAAGATCGGAAGAAGATAAGGGTAACGGATTTGTGTACAAAGAGAAAGGAGAAGAAAGGGAAGAAGGAGGAGTAAGTATGCTGGAAAACTCTTTGAGGCTTGCGGTGCAAACAGGCAAAGTGGTCTTTGGCCATGACAGAACTGTGAAGCTGGCGAAGGAGAAAAAGGCAAAACTGATAGTTGTGGCAAGCAATTACAGGGCAGACAGGGAACTGGTTGAGAAAAACACCTACAATGGAGTACCAATCCTGCGGTTCCCGGGGACGAATGTGGAGCTTGGAAGGGTCTGCGGGAGAAGATTTGCAGTGAGTGTCCTGGGAATAATTGACCCGGGTAACTCCGACATCCTCAACGAGAAGGCGTGAGCATGGGCGAGATTTCGTTTAACTCCGAGACACTCAGATACATCTCGTTATTTGAAAATGTCACGCATGCCAGAGTAAAGGATTGCATAGCACTGGAGGACAGGGTAATCTTTATCATTGAGCCGGGAGAGGTACTCAGGGCCATAGGGAAAAAGGGGGAACATGTGCTCAGGCTTAAGGAAATAATAAAGAAGAACATTCAGGTTATTGAGTTCAGCTCAGACCCGCTCACATTCGTGAAAAATGTTTTCTACCATTATGGAGTTGAGAGTGTTGAGATTGAGATGCGGGGGAACATAAAGCATGCCTCGGTAAAGGTAAAGCCAGAGATGAAGGGAAAGGCAATAGGAAAGGAGGGGCGAAACCTCAAGGTTTTCAGGGACATAATTAACAGATACTTTGACATCCAGAGCGTGAGTGTGGTATAACCAATGCATGAGTTTTCAGCAATGCAGAGCATTGTGAACACAATTCTGGAGAGATTGAAGGAATACAGGGTGGAGAGAGTTGAGAAGGTAGTGCTGGAAATCGGGAAACTCACTTTCCTTGGAAAGGCGCAACTCATTTTTGCATTTGAGGTGCTGAGCGCGGAAACTCCTTTGAAAGGTGCAAAACTGGAGATTATAGATGTGGAGCCAGAAATTGAGTGCAGAAAATGCAGTTATCAAGGCAGCCTCCCTTACCAGGAACATGAGAGCTATCATCTGATGCTTCCTTTATTTAAGTGTCCCAGATGCGGTGCTCCTGTGAATGTGGTGCGGGGAAAGGAGTGCATTATAAAAAGCGTGGAGATGGATGTGGAGGATTGAGAGAGATGTTCAGACTGGAGGATAAGAAAATTGCGGAGCGAATTTTTGAAAAATTGCGGGAGATGAAATTGGACATTACAATAATGCATGTGTGCGGAACACATCAGGATACACTGGTAAAGCATGGACTTGACATAATGCTCAGGAATGCTGGGATTGATGTGCGTCAGGGACCTGGTTGCCCTGTTTGTGTCACAACACCTGCAGAAATAGAGGAAGCCCTGTGTCTTGCAAGACATGGAAAAACGGTTGCTGTTTTCGGGGACATGGCAAGGGTGCCCTCAAAGACTGGCTCGTTGATGCAGGCGAAAGCAGAGGGGTGTGATGTCAGGGTTGTTTACAGCGTGGATGATGCCCTGAAACTGGCTGAGAAGGGGAAGGAGGTTGTATTCATCGGCATCGGATTTGAGACCACGGCACCATCTACAGCAGCTGCCTTGCTGAACGCAAAAACAGAGAACTTCTCTGTGCTCTCTTGCCATCGCACAGTGCCTCCTGCACTTGAAGCTCTGATAAAAATGGGTGAGACCAGGCTTCAGGGTTTGATAGAGCCAGGTCATGTGAGCACGATAATAGGGCTTGAGCCTTACAGAAAACTTGCCAGGGAGTATGGAATCCCCCAGGTTATTGCCGGGTTTGAACCCCTTGACCTGCTCATGGGTGTCTACATGCTTGCCCAGCTTATTGTCAATGGCAGGGCAGAGGTGAAGAATGAATACACAAGGGTGGTGCGACCGGAGGGCAATGTAAAGGCAAGGGAGGTAATGGAAAGGGTTTTTGTGCCCGTGGATGTGAAATGGCGTGGTTTTCCAGTTATAGAAAAAAGCGGGCTTGAACTATGCAGGAGGTATGAGGAATTCAATGCAAGGAAGAAGTATGAGGATATTCTGGAGGAGGTGCACGGGGAGGAGTTTGAGGAGCCCCCAGCATGTAGATGTGCAGAGGTTCTTCGTGGGCTCTGCAGCCCCAGGGACTGTCCCCTGTTTGGAACTGCCTGTGTACCAGAGCATCCTGTCGGGCCCTGCATGGTGAGTTTTGAGGGTGGCTGTGCAATAGAATGGAATTACCGGGGAAAGCTGAGATAAGAGGGTTCAGGACTTTGGTCTCTTTGAAATTCTTCTCTCCACCCAGATACCCGCACAGATGAGGAGAACCAGGAGCAAGGCAAGGGGTATTGCAAAATCAATTTTCTGCTCCGGCATTGATTTGATGGCAAGCCCTACCCCAGCTCTTGCCTCTGCAAATCCCTCCTTATTTGGTATTACCTGGAACATTACATTTCCTTCTTTTAAAGCCCAAGTTTCGCAGTATATAAACATTACTATGGTTAAATTTCTTGCAGAATATAAAATGTTAGTAATACTAAAACATGAGAAAAACGATTTTTATTTTTTCGTATGCCCTAAAATCTAGTATTCCACTCACTTCCAAACCGCTCAAAACATCCTTTTATTGTATCCAGGTGGTATGAGAGCACACCAAGGATATATCGGCATCAGCTACAAATCGCATAAAATCTGTAATCAAGTTCCTCAAGAAATTCTGCATAGTATCTGAAAAAATTTTATCTATTGCTCTGATCAAGGGTCATAAAGATTTGGGGTGCTAGTATATAAAGCAGCATGGTTCTATTCACAACTCCAAAACCT
>JAWACX010000219.1:0-3060 GCA_038896575.1 Thermoplasmata archaeon | reverse complement strand
GTGTCCCATCCTGGGGCAAATGGGACACACTGCGAACGCATCATTCCTGCTTACGGAGGTTTTTATATGCTATATTAGAATAAAGATTTGTAATGGCTAATCTTTATGACCCGGATAATCAGTAACTGGTAGATGTAGAAACAAATAAATTTGAGTTTTTTTGGTATGGTATAAAAACCGAGACCTTCAACTTAAGAAAAATTTTTGAGGAGATAAAGTCATTTGCCTACTTTAGAAATTTTCTAAAGTGTCAGGAGGTGTTAAGTTGATGGTCTCCTTACAAGAAGTGAAAACCATTTTATACAATCACGAATTTTAGTTTCAGATGATTGAGCAAGGGGACATACTGCTGAAGGCAATGCTCTTCATTGCATTTTTAGGGATTGTGTTCATCTGCTGTGCAGTAGTGCTAAGCGTTCTCTACTATTCTGACCCCACGATAAAGTTCATCAGCCTTGCGATGGGAATTGTTGGTGCAGGCCTCCTGATAACACCATTCACAAGAATGCGGGTCCCTGTTTGACTATGAGCCTGTCACCACAGCGTCAGGTATAAGGATGTCTGGCATTGCGAAGTTTGTTGGAGTGAAGGTCCCGTAGTAGTTCTTTCTTTCCTTTGATACCACCACCTCTCTGTTCAGATACTCCACAATGTTCCCGCTCAGCATTCCCTGCCTTCTTGGTTTGAACTCTCCATTCACATACTCAAATACAATTGGAATGTTAACAGCAAAATTCCCAGTTATTGGGTTTGCAGTGTGAGCTCCGAGCACAGCATGGACAACAAGGCAGGGAGAAAAATCCTTCAGTATCTCCTCCCGGAATGCTGTCTCCCCCTCTATCACAAAATTTCTGAAGTTCGGAGAAGGAGGGGATTTGAAAGTTCTTCCTGATGAGAGCCTTTGTGAACGAATTCCATTGCCAGTTGTTTTTAAATTGAATTCTGCAGCTGTATAAGCATCAAAGATAAAGGTTTTCAGAACTCCATGGTCAATCAACACAGTTTTTCTAGATGGGGTGCCCTCATCATCAAAGGGCGCTGTCGCGAGGCTGTTCTCAATCAAACCATCATCAATTATGCTTACCCTTTCATCCAGTACTCTTTCATTCAACTTGCCAGCAAAAAGACTCTCGCCCCGCATTGCATGATGGCCCTGCAGCATTCCCACCAATGTGCTCTCTATCACACTTCTCGCCGCAGTTGGCATCAGGAGCACATTTCTCTTCCCTCCTTCAAGTTTTTCTGGATTTCTACCGTTGAAAGCAAGCAAGGCAGCACTTTTTCCCAGTGCTGCAAAATCAAGGTCGAGGTCAGTAGATTCCGCCTCTTCAAACCCCACTGAAACGCTATCTGGCGATGGACAGGCGGTGGCAATGTTCATCCCGCAGGCGGAGCGCTCATATTCAACCCAGATTCCAGCAGTGTTTGCTATCACAGTCCTCTCAATCCCGTAACCAAAGTGTCCCTCACAAACGAAAATTTCCTTGTTCACGGATTTCACAGCATCCAGCATTGTTTGAATATGCTCTATTGCTTCACCGGGCGAAAGCCCTTCTATTTTTTTACTTACTTTTACATTTAGCCTGGGAAAATTCTTTTCAGAGGGGAATGTAAAATTTTTGAGAGCCCTGCCATGCCTCGCCCCTTTCAATGCCTCTCTGAAGCATTTTTCCATGCCCGCCCTGGTTTTTTCAGTTGTGAAGGCAAATCCGATTCTAGAGTTGTCAACCACACGGATACCAATGCCAGAAGTTTCTATATTCTCCATTGAGTGTATCTTATGATTATCAATGTTCAGGGTGCTGCCTCTTGTTTCCTGATAAAAAATCTCTACCTCAACACCCTTTTCCTTTCCAAGGTTTAAAATTTTCTCAAAGTCCATAGTTTTCAACCTCCACCAACCCTTACATCCCTCATCCTGATGTGTGGCCCTCCATCGCTCACAGGAACCCACTGACCTTTACCACAGTTGCCTGGGTGCCCCAGTGTAAGGTCTTTTCCTACCGCATCTATCTGATGGAAAATTGAGAGAATATCACCAGCAAGCGAGAGGTCTCTCAGCGGCTTTGTGATTTCACCATTCTCAATCAAAAAACCTTCCTGTGCCGAGAACTGGAATGTGCCCTTTGTTGTATCAACCTGCCCTCCTCTTGAGCCCTTTGCATAAACTCCATACTTAATCTCTTTCACCATCTCCTCAAACTCATAATCCCCTCTCTCAACAAATGTGTTGCTCATCCGCACAAGGGGTGGTGCAGCATAGGATTCTGCTCTTGCACTCCCATTTTTCTCCATAGCCAGAAATGTTGCAGTCTCAAGAGAGTGCAGATAACTTTTGAGAATTCCATTCTCCACTAGCACCTTCCTTGCTGTTTTTGTGCCTTCATCGTCATAAGGAAAACTTCCGTTCTCATTTGGAAGGGTAGGGTCATCAATAATCGTTACAATCTCATTGCCAATCTTTGTGTTTATTTTTCCTGCAAGACAGGAGCCACCAGCAATAACTGCATCAGCCTCACATGCATGACCTATTGCTTCGTGTGCAAAAACACCAGTGAGTTCCGGGTCCGCAATCACTGTGAAAATACCGCTTGGACTTCCCTGTGCATTTAGCTGCCTTTCAGCAGAGGCACAAGTTTTCTTCAACTCCTCCTCAGGAGAGTATTTCTCAAATATTTCCAGGCCTCCAGTGCCTCCAACACTTCCTGTTATGGTAGCAATTTTCCCCTCGGCACTTGCAACAGCCTGAATTCTCATCGCTGTTCTCGGAACTGACATACGAACCCTTGCACCATTTGTATTGTAAAACTCAGTTTCAATAAGGGACTCTGTATAGGTTAATGTGAGAGTTTTCACAGTTTTGTAATCCCAGGCCAGTTCTCTCAGTTCCCGCATGTATTTTATCTTTTCCTCAGTTGATAAGGCCTGGTGAGGTTTTTTCCCCTTCCATATTGCTTCACCCTTTTCAGTATTCCCATTCTCAAGTTTCACTGTTTTTTCTTTCAAATTCTTGGAAATTTTGTAGGCATTTTCCAAACACTCCTTTGCAACTTTCTTTGT
>JAWACX010000218.1:0-3071 GCA_038896575.1 Thermoplasmata archaeon | reverse complement strand
ACAGCACGGATACCATCAACTACAAACACAGGTTTTCAATATCCTTGTCATGGTTACA
This sequence comes from Thermoplasmata archaeon, assembly GCA_038896575.1. Classification (GTDB taxonomy): domain Archaea; phylum Thermoplasmatota; class Thermoplasmata; order Lutacidiplasmatales; family SKW197; genus SKW197. The sequence goes on along the minus strand of JAWACX010000218.1, from coordinate 3,013 downwards.
AAGAAAAGAATCCTGGATATCCTTTCATCCTACGATTTGAAGAAGCTCACAATAGCCACTGTCTGCTCCCATTCCAGTTTGCAGATTTTTAATGGAGCAAGAAAGGAGGGGTTCAGGACCCTCGGAATAGCAATAGGCAAGGAGCCGAAATTTTACGATGCATTCCCTCTCGGGAAGCCAGATAAATTTATTGTTCTCAACAGTTACCAGGAAATCCCGGATATCGTGGAGAAGTTGAAGGAGGAGAATGTGATAGTTGTTCCTCATGGCTCCTTTGTTGAATATCTTGGCCATAAAAAATTTGAGGAGCTTGAAATTCCCACATTTGGAAATCGAAGAGTGCTGGAATGGGAATCTGACAGGGAGAAATCAAGGGAATGGCTTGAAAGTGCTGGCATTGAGATGCCAAAGAGGTTTGATGACCCGAAAAAGATAGACAGACCGGTGCTTGTTAAATTCTATGGGGCAAAAGGAGGAAAGGGATTCTTCATTGCAAAGAATTACGAGGAATTTATGGATATGAACCCGAAGGAAAAATACACAATTCAGGAGTATGTGATAGGCACGAGGTATTACATCCATTACTTCTACTCCCCGATAAAGGAGGAGGGTTACAGGCTCTCAAAGGGCACACTGGAACTCCTCGGGATGGATAGAAGGGACGAGGCAAACATTGACGAGGTTTATAAGGTGGGAAGCATTGAAAGGTTGCGGGAACTGGGCTGGAGACAGACATTTGTTGTAACAGGCAATGTGGAGGTTGTGATGCGGGAATCCCTTCTGCCAAAAGTGCTGGAAATGGGGGAGAAGGTTGTGGAGCGCTCCCTTGCCCTTTTTGGAGGAATGGTTGGGCCTTTCTGCCTGGAAACAATTGTTACAGATGAACTCAAAATCAAGGTATTTGAGATTTCAGCCAGAATTGTAGCTGGAACAAATGTGGCAATAGGAGGAAGCCCTTACTCTGAACTTATTGAGCCAGGTATGTCCACTGGAAGGAGAATTGCAAGGGAAATAAAGATGGCCCTGGAAAAGAACCGTCTGGAGGAGGTAATCTCCTGATGCTTGAGTTCTCGTACCACCTCCCTGGGAAAGAGTTTACAGGCAAAAAGCATGTGCTAGCAATACGTAAAACCTCTAAGGCTTCATCGCACCAAATAACCTCTTAGTATATATATTCGGAACTTATTTTGGTGTATTCGGTGAGACTATGGAATTGAAAAGTGAAACTACGAGAAGTATCAGATTGCGAAATGGCAGAAACAACAACCACTGTTTTACAAAGGGGCTGAAGAATGGTTTTGCTTGTACAAATGCACGCAAGACTGGACGAAAATTGATGTGCCATAGGAATATTCAGGCCCTCTTTGTGCTTGCAATCCTCGTGCTGAACTTTGGTGCAGTTCACACATGGCAGCACATGGAGTGCAAGCATTTGAACCCAAAAACTGGCTTGGGAACAACAAGTAAAGAGATGGAAGTAAAAGGCATACCACATGCACCAATTCACATAAATGGGAATGGCGAATTCACATCAACAAATGGAGTTACTGGCGGTTCCGGCACAGAGAATGACCCGTACATAATAGAGGGTTGGGACATAGATGCGAATGGAGGCTCATATGGCATCTGGATTGAGAACACGAGTGTGTATTTTGTGATAAGAAACTGCACAGTTTACAACGCAACAGATTCTGGCAGTGCACCTTACGGTGCCAGCATTGCGTTAAACAATGTGACCCATGGCACATTGGATTCCAACAGGTGCAATAACTCACAATATGGGATTTATCTGTATGGAAGTAGCCAGTACAATAACCTCACAAACAACAAAGCCTCTGGCAATGGCGACGGCATTTACTTGTGGGGCTCAAGCAACAACACCATAGCGAACAACAATGCCTCTGACAACAAATACGGGATATCTTTATTATTCTGGTGTTCAAGCAACATCATAATTAACAACAGTGCCTCTCGTAACTCCGTAAACGGTATCACCTTGACTTTCACAAGCAACAACAGCATAACAAACAACAATGCCTCTCACAATTCTGCGAATGGCATCCGCCTAGAATCCTCAAGTAACAACAGCATAACAAACAATAATGCCTCTCACAACGAGGCAGGCCTCTACTTGGGTTCCTCAAGCAACAACACTATAACCGACAACAATGCCCTTCACAACTCCGCATGGGGCATTCTCTTGTATTCCTCAAGCAGCAACACCATAACCAACAATAATGCCTCTCACAACAACTACGGCATTTATTTGGATTCATCAAGCAACAACATCATAATCAACAACAATGCCTCTGAGAACTCCAACTACGACATCCACTTAGAGTCCTCAACCAACAACAACATAACCAACAACACTATGTTCTTTGGAGAGGGTATATGCTTGCTTTCATCATGCAACACAAATCTTACAGGTAACATTATGTACCGCTGTGGGATTATTATCGATGGTAGTTTCATTAGCGACTGGAATACCCACGAAATTGATACATCAAACAAGGTAAATGGAAAACCCGTATATTACTACAGGAACCAAAATGGTGGTACTGTGCCATCCCCTGCTGGCCAGGTAATTCTCGCTAACTGCACTGGTATGACTGTAGAAAATTTGGATGTGTCAACTGCCTCGCGCGGAATCCAACTGGGTTTTTCCTCATACAATACAGTGAAAAACAACAATGCCTCGGGTAATGCCCGGGAGGGCATCTTCTTGGTGTCCTCACACTGCAACACCATAACAAACAACAATGCCTCTGGCAACTCCTACGGCATCTACTTGTGGTACTCAAGCAACAACACCATAACAAACAACAATGCCTCTGGCAACTCATGGGATGGCATCTCCTTGTATGCCTCAAGCAACAACAACCTCACCTATAACTGGATTTGCAACAACGCACACTGTGGCGTTTCCATTACATCCGGTTCCACTGGCACATAATCCACCACAACAACTTCATTGGCAACGGGGCTACCGCCCTACGGTACCTGAGCCAAG
>JAWACX010000217.1:0-3075 GCA_038896575.1 Thermoplasmata archaeon | reverse complement strand
AGAAGCGATGTCACCTCTGCCTTAATTGCCAGGAGAGGGGAGGTTTAAAAGAATTTTTCATGCCTTTGATGCCTCCCGGGATTTGGGGGCGTAAACCTCAAATACTCCCCACACCATATCATTTCTTGGTGATGCAAATGATAGTCCAATTCGTGGATGTGAATGAGGTCCCGACATCAAAGAAGATAGAGTCCAGCGAGGACATTAAATACACTCCTAAAATAATTATTGTCTGCAAGTAAAGAAATTATTTACCCTCACTTATAGATTTTAATGCCCGTCTGTACTTCCCGTATCTATCCTCAGGGGAAAATCTGAATGGATGGGGGGAGACTGTGGGGGCCCTACAAATGGGACAGTTCTCTTTCAGCGTGTACTCTCCACAGGCCCTGCATTTTCTGATGTAGGAACTCATTTCTCTTCCTCCCTAGTGAATTCGCCTGTGCCGCCAGAACCCTTTATCTCTCCAAGGCAGGTCTTTACACCCTTCTCCAATATCTTTTCTGCAGACTTGAAATCCCTAGCCTTCACTGTAACTAAGTACCTTGGAGCCCCGAGATACTGAACACTGATTGCATCAGGGTCTGTTTCTATCATCTTCAGAAGGGCGTTCTTTATGTGGACTATTCCATCCGGGCCATTATGTCTTAGTGTCACTACCCCGCTTATCTCTGCAGATGCAGGGACGATGTTCTCTCTGGCCACTTTTGTAAAAACTTCAACCCACTCACCCTCAAATCCCGCAGCTTTCAGTGCTTTCCTTTTTCTTGCAGCCTCCTCCATGGCCGGGTATATGCCCCCAAACTTCTCAATAAGCTTTTTTCCGAATTGCTTCATTGCTTCATCAGCACTCATTCCGAGCTTCTGGGCCACAATCTCAAATAACTTCAGGCCTCTCTTTTCATTCCTCCATTGCTTTATCTTTTCCCGCTTTTCATGTTCGGTAACATACTTCAAAGAAAGGTCAATCATCTTCTTCTCCCTATCAACTCTTATGACCTTGGCTACAACCTTCTGCTCCTCCCTTACAAAATCCCTGATAAATTTCACCCAGCCTGTTGAAACTTCCTGGACTGGGATATAGCCCTGCAATCCTCCGTACTCATCCAGGGCTACATAGGCGCCATGGTTCTCAACCTTAACAACAGTGGCCACAACAAGCTCTCCATCCTCTGGAAAAATCTCCTCCTCTTCGCTCATGGTACTCTCCTTAACCCAGGATTTCCACAATCTCTCCACGAATTTCTGCTTTCCCGCCTGCAGGTCTGGCAATTGTTGCACCGCAAATTTCACATTTCACCATAGTTGATGCATGCAAGAACACAATCTGTTCATTGCTGCAGTCCTTGCATTTGACCTTGGCAAATTTTCCTTTTCTGGCAGGCATGCCCTCACTTCTCCTTTTCAATCAATTCAAATTTTTTCGCTCTCTTGCCAGGTTTCTGGTGTGCCTTCTTGCATTTCTTGCACACATACTTTAGCGCTACCCTCTTTGTGGGCTTCTCCCTTCCCTCTGGTTTCGGTCTGGGAAAACCCCCATAACCCATTGTTGCCCTCCTGAATCTTCGCTGACCCCACTTAAGTTCACTTCTGTTCCTCTTTTTTACCTTCTCCACATCATGCTCTGTATGGGTCTTGCAGTGGGGGCAATATGTCTTGATTGTCCTGGGAAGTTTCATACAAGTCACCTTCAATTCACAAAACGCAGGGGATATATAAAAATATGGTAGATGGTTTCCAAGACCTCCCCAAAAGTGCGGAAATCCGTAATCGGTTTCTGTAAACTCGGGATTACGAAGCCGCCAGCAATTTTATTCATGGTGTAGGATCAGGAGATGGGAGCCAGGCAAATCCATATATTATTAATCACTTGGAAATAGATGCCACGGGCAGCACATATGGAATCTGGATAGAAAAATACAATCGCTTACTTTTCAATAGTATTATAAATGGTAGATACGGAATTTTTCTGACCTTGACATACAGCACAAATATAACCTACACCGGGACTGCAAATGCCTACCCGATTGATTGTGGCACAGCAAGTGATTACTACCCACTTTCAACACCTGCAGGGGAGAAACCCAAACTCTTTATATTGGGATTTTCAGCAATCTGCATGGTGTTTCCAGGGCGGCCAGAAGGGTGCGGAAATAAGGTGCCCCTACACTCCTCTGGCTTCAAGCACAATCTCTCCCTGTTTCCCTCCGCATTCTGCAGCCACAAGCCTGCATTTTGCAATGAAGAGATAAAAACATCTGAGATTTTCTCCGGCAAGGGTTTCATAATTGCCCTGCCCCTTTGCAATCACCAGGTCAAACCTTCTGAGTTTACCGAGAAAATCCGGCGAACGAAGCCTGAGTTTCCAGTTTTTTATGGGCACCACATCAAGGTGAGCATAGGCCTCAATACCTGCAGCACTGGCATCGGGAATCATGGCATCATTTATCCAAGGTTTCTCCTTAACAAAATAGGTAACCTCGTGTTTTGCTGCGAGAAAGGCACAGAGGAATCTGTCAAAAAAGATTTCTCCAGCATTGTCTCCGAGAAACGCAATCCTCAGTTTTTCCTCTGCCAGATTCCTCTCCAGCATTTTGAGGTTCTGCCTGTATCTCCCGTAGACTGAACTTTTCCTTCCAAGCATCTCGCTTATCTTTTCCAAATTCTTTTCCACAGGTGGTCCGTAGTCAAGCCAGTTTCCTGCAGCACTTAGCTGGAGGAGAAAATCAAGGCTGCTTAGCTTTACTTCCTTTTTCTCCAGACCAAGCTTTTTTAGAATTGCCATTGCTTTCCTGTTCATCTCCCTCTTTGCCCTTGCATAAGGGTCCTCAAGGCCCAGCATTCTCGCAACAATGGAATGAGGAATCCCGGTATTTTCAAAAGGGGATTTGCTGAAGTCCATTTTTTCCATTGCTCTTCCCGCCTTAAAAATTACCTCCTTTTTTATCTGCTCATTTGCGTTATTTAGTTCCAGTGCCTCCAGAACCTGGCGGAGATAGCAGACAACACATTCTGGATATGTTCTCACATTTCCCCATAGCCCTCGGTTCTATTAAACTTTTGTGAAGGTGAAGA
>JAWACX010000216.1:0-3194 GCA_038896575.1 Thermoplasmata archaeon | reverse complement strand
TCCACGAATTGGACTATCATTTGCATCACCAGAAATGATATGGTGTGGGGAGTATTTGAGGTTTACGCCCCCAAATCCCGGGAGGCATCAAAGGCATGAAAAATTCTTTTAAACCTCCCCTCTCCTGGCAATTAAGGCAGAGGTGACATCGCTTCTGGTCTTGTCTATTATGCTCCTCGCAAGGTCAATCTTGTGCTTTATGGGCACCAATGCTGAGGGGTAGTCCAGCACTTCAATCTCGCTGTAAATTTCCTCCATGAGTTCCAGAATTCTTTCTCCTTTCTCCACCTCCTTTTTTTTCAGCGAGTTGAGACAGTATCTGCGTAACTCCCCTATCACATCTCCAAATGCAAGGAGGTAGGCACCAGGCGTGATACCGAGTTCCCTGTGCGAAGGTAAGGGCTCACCGTTCAGGAGTGCGAGGAAGATGCAAACCTCACCAAATTCCTGATAGGCCTCCTCCAGCACAGGTAGAATTTTGTTTGCATCAATCTTCTCGCACAGACCCCGTACCATAAGCATCTCTTCCCTTAACCTTTTGAGCTCTTCCTTCACATCCCTGCCCAGGTGGACCATGTGAATTATTTTTCTGGAGAGTTTTATGATTGTCCTGGCATTCTTTATTGCAATCTCTCTCACAGCTTCAATTTCGTCCAGTTCTCCAACCGCCTGGGAAATTACCTCATGCAAATTTTCTGCCATAGAATGGAGAAATCAGAGACTCCTAATAAATACTTCCATGGGGCCGTCCAGATTTGAACTGGAGTCTCTAGCACCCCAAGCTAGAAGGATAGTCCAAGCTACCCCACGGCCCCTTTGCAGATTCCGTAAATCCCTGGTAATATAAAATTGTAGCGGGCTGCAGCCCGAGTGCACCATGGACACTGAGTTATTTCGTGATGAGGGTTCCAGTTCTTCCTTCCAGTGCCGCCCTCAATTTCTCTCCTGAGGTAATCAGCACTTTTTCTCCACCCCTCTGCAGGAATCTAATTGAGGCAAGAATTTTCGGGCCCATACTTCCATGCGGAAAGTGTCCCTCTGCATAGTATCTTTCAGCCTCAGCCAGGGTTAAGTGGGAAATGGGTTGCTGGTTCGGTTTCCCAAAGTTGAGACTGACCTTTTCCACATCAGTTAATATTACAAAGAATTTCTCCTCTATTGCATTTGCAAGCACGCTCGAGGCAAGGTCCTTATCTATAACCGCTTCCACTCCCCTATACCCAGCTGCAGTTTTTATTACAGGGATTCCTCCGCCTCCAGCAGCAATCACAACATACTCTTGATTTTCTCCGGAAAAAACCAGGCGCTTGATAGCCTCCTTCTCCACAATATCCACTGGCTCTGGTGATGGGACAACCCTTCTGTATCCACCCCTTGCTTTATCCTCCATCATAACCCAGCCCTTCTCTTTCATCAACTCCATTGCCTTTTCTTTTGAGTAATACTGGCCAACGGGTTTTGTTGGATTTTTGAAGGCCGGGTCGTCTTCACGCACAACTACCTGGGTGACAAGGGAGACCACGGTTTTTCGCAGTCTCTCTTTTTCAAGCAGATTTGTTAATGTTTGCTGGATAAGATAGCCAAGGAGCCCCTGCGACATTGCACCGCAGACATCAAGGGGCATGCTCGGCACCTGCTCCTTGCACAATTCATTCTGGAGAAGAATGTTACCAACCTGGGGGCCATTTCCATGGGTGATAACAATGTCATAGCCATCCTTTATCATTTTAACCAGGTAAGGCATGCTGTTCTGGAGATTTGCAAATTGCTCCTCTGCACTGCCCTTCTGCCCTGCACGAAGGATTGCGTTTCCTCCGATTGCAACAACCGCTGTTTTTGTGATGGTAACACCTCCTTTCAAATTGCGAAAGGTAGGGAGGAGTAAATACCTGAGGATATATATAAATAGCCCTGTGCTCATGCTGAGCCGATGAAATACTTCGGAAGCTCCGGAATAAGAGGGGTTGTCAACAGAGAGCTAACCCTGGAACTCACGATGCTCGTTGGTAGGGTTGTGGGTAGCAGTTATGAGAAAGTTCTTGTTGCCAGAGATGCCAGAACATCAAAGGACATGATTGCAAAGGCACTTATTTCTGGTATAATTGCCTCTGGAGGCAATGTTTTTGACCTGGGTGTTGCTCCCACACCTGTTGCTGGTTATCTTGCAAGAGATTTTGATTGCTGTGCAGTCCTCACGGCATCACACAATCCACCGGAGTATAACGGGATAAAGCTCATAAATCCATGCGGCTCTGGCTTTTCGGAAAGGCAGATGGAGGAGATTGAGGAGGAGATTGAGGCGAAAAATTATAGAAATCCTGGCTATGCAGGGATAGGGAAGTATTCCTCTGCTGAACACTTGAAGGAAAATTACATTGAGAAGCTTGTCTCAGAGTTCGGGAAAATTGAGAGGAAGGTTGTGGTGGATGCTGGAAACGGAACTGCTGGTGAATTTACACCAAGGGTGCTTGGAGCTCTGGGATGCAGGGTGCTTTCTTTAAATGCCCAGCCTGACGGAACATTTCCCTGGCGTGAGAGCGAGCCATTGCCCGAACACCTGAGAACGCTTTCCCGTGCAGTGCTTTCAGAAGGTTGCGATTGTGGAATTGCCCATGATGGTGATGCTGATAGATTGGCAGTTGTTGCGGAAAACGGAAATTTTGTTGAGCCAGAAATTCTCCTCTGCCATTTTGCAAGGGAAGCAAAGGCTGGGAAGGTTGTGGTAAGCGTGGATACAACTTCTGCAATTTTCACGCTGCTGGGAGAGGAGAGAGTTGAGGTGACGAAGATAGGGGATGTGTTTGTAAGTGCAAGATTGAAAGAGGTAAACGGGGTTTTCGGCGGTGAACCCTCGGGCACATACATTTTCCCAAACCATTCCTACTGCCCTGATGGTATTTATGCCGCTGTTAAACTGATTTCTGAGCATCAAAGCATCTCTGAAATTGCTGCAGGATTACCAAAAGTTTGCCAGAAGAAAGGGAGTTTAAGATACGCCAGGGAGAGAAGGAGCGAGATTGAGAACAGGATTTTTGAGGCACTGAAACAACTCGGGGGCAGGGTAATAGATATTGATGGAATAAAGCTGATTTTTGAGGATGGCTCCATTTTAGTTCGGTTCTCTGGCACAGAACCGAAGATCAGAATTTCTGTGGAGGGCGGAAACCCTGAAAAATGCGAAAAACTTTATGAGC
>JAWACX010000215.1:0-3203 GCA_038896575.1 Thermoplasmata archaeon | reverse complement strand
GATTATCCATGAAAAATTTCAATATGCAAATCTTTATATACTGCGAAACTTGGGTTGTAGTGGCTTTTATCGTAAATGACCCCTTGCCTGAATAGGAATAGACCATGAAGTACCAGGTTCCTGGAGATGGTGAGTTTATATTTACCAGTTCATTTGAGTTTGAGTTCACACCCCTGAAGTCGTAACTGGAGAGTGTGGGCAGGGCCCCAAGTTTCACATAGAGATCAAAGTCTGTGTAGAGGGAGCCACTCAGTTCAACCTTGAGTTTTATCTTTCCAGGGGGAACAACTAGACTGTAATATTTCCTATCCTTCGAGCCGCTAAGTGTGCCTGTTTCAGGAACTCCATCCGTGAGCGGAATAACCTGAGTATCGTTCAGGGTCGTGAAGGTGTAGTCAGAAGTGTTTGCAGCGTTACCGTAGGAATCTGCTGACTTTACCATGAAGTGGTATAGAGTCCCCGGTGTCAGCCCTGACAGGGAGACAGAATGTGATGTTGTATTCCATGGCCCAGTTGCTGTCTTTCCATATGCTGTTGTTGTGCCATAGTCCGCCACACTTGTGCTTGGCTCATCTGTTATCCAGGTTATAATTGCAGAGGTTGCGGTGATGTTTTTCACAGCCACATTTGAGATTACAGGTGGCGTTGTGTCTCCACCGCTAGAGGTCGTAAATGTATAATCAGAACTCATGGCAGTGTTGCCGTTCACATCTGCAGACTTAACTCTAAAGTGATAAGTGGTAGATGGAGTTAGGCCTGATAACTGGACTGAGTGAGAGATTACCCCATCTGCTCCTGTTGCAGTTTCCCCGTAGGAAGATGTGGTGCCATACTCCACGATACTGCTGCTTGGCTCATCTGTTGTCCAGATTATCACTGCGGAATTTGAGGTTACATTCATAACTGTCACATTTGAAATTACTGGTGGTGTGGTATCATTAGAAGCAGTTGTGAAATTATAATCCCGGCTGACTGCAGTGTTGCCGTAGGCATCTTTTGAATTTACCCTGAAGTGATATTTTGTAGAGGGGCTCAATCCTGTCAAGGTCACCTGGTGAGATGTTACACCAGTAGCTCCTATTGCTACATCTCCGTAGGAAGGCGTTGTGCCATACTCAACTACACTTGTGCTTGGCTCATCTGTCGTCCAGGTCACTATTGCAGAAGTTGTTGTTATTCCGGACACCGCAACATTTGAAATTACTGGTGGTGTCGTGTCTGCCTGACTGGTGGTGAATGTGTAATCATCACTTTCAGCGGTGTTTCCAACGGCATCCTTTGAACTCACCCTGAAGTGATAGGTTGTTGCTGGTGTAAGCCCTGTGAGAACAACTGTGTGGAATGTAACACCATCTGGACCGTCGGCAGAATCCCCATAACTAGTATCCGTGCCGTATTCTACAAACACTCGTGCTTGGCTCATCCGTTAGCCAGGTCACTGTCGCGGAATCCTGGGTAATATTGGACACTGTGACATTTGAAATCACAGGTGGAGTTGTATCATTTCCTCCTTGGGGTAGCGTGGTAAAGGTATAGTCCGTGCTTGTTGCTGTGTTACCTGCAGCATCCACTGATTTAACTCTAAAGTGATAGGTGGTTGAGGCGGTTAATCCTGAAAGGAGTACTGAGTGAGAGGTAACACCACCTGCACCAGATGCTGTCTGACCATAGGAGGTTGTGGTCCCGTATTCCACAATGCTACTGCTAGGCTCATCTGTTGTCCAGAGCACCGTTGCAGAGTTTGAGGTGATATTTGTAACAGCCACATTAGAGATGACAGGGGGTGTAGAATCTCCTGCGGATAAGGTGGTAAATGTGTAGTCAGTGCTTGTTGCAGTGTTGCCTGCAGCATCTGCGGATTTGACCCTGAAGTGATAGGTTGTGGATGCGGTGAGTCCTAGCAAGGTAACAGAGTGAGCTGTTACCCCACTTACTCCTGTTGCAGTCTGGCCATAGGAGGTTGTTGTACCATACTCTACCACACTCGTGCTTGGCTCGTCTGTTATCCAAGTAATTGTTGCAGAATCCTGCGTGATGTTCTTCACCTGCACATTTGAGATTGTAGGAGGCGTAGTATCCCCACCAGAGCCGAATCCGCCTATCACAGCGAGAGCAAATGGCTGAGGTCCATTTGGAACATTTGTTCCAGTCACCCTTATTGTGTAGGTGCCAGTGAGCGGTGTTGGCAGAATCACGCCCTCCTCTACATTCAATGTATCTGGGGAGCCTCCAGAAACAGAGTGTCCCGGGTTCTTGCCAGAAAATACATTTCCAAGATATTCTCTGCCATCTGATGCGGTTACCTTCAAATCTAAGTCGTTCACGAGGGCTTTCGAGGCACCCACAGTGCCAGGATAGTCTGTCCAGGTGAGAATCACCTTGAACGGCTGGGCATTAGAGGAGATTGTATACTGATACTCCTTATACTGCCCTGTGCTGAGCCCACCGGTTTCATCAACTATCTGCAATCCTAGGGTGTCTCCCGAGAAGTACAGGGAGTTATCCAGGTTAATTCTACCCCAGCCCTGGCTGTTGTTAGGAAATTTGCCCTCGTTATTCATGTCAGTGTAGGAGCCAGTCAATTCAACGCATCCAACCATCAGCACGGCTTTAAGCAAGGCGGCACTCGGGGTAAAAGCATTTGCGGGATTCTTTGTACCTGTTGGATACCAACCCTCCATAAAGTACTGCCTTACAAGTGCTGCATTCCCTGCGGCACAGGGTGTGGCCATACTTGTGCCCGCCATGCTTATGTACCCTGAATTGTTTGTGTTGAGGTTACCGTCAGAATCCGCTGAGTAAAGGCTGTAGCCAACTGCAGAAAGGGTTGGCTTCAATCTTCCATCCGTTGTTGTGCCCCTACTTGAGAAATATACCATTTCATTTTCGTTCGGGCTGTTTCTCGAGGCACCCACACTCAGGATACTCTTTGCAGTTGCTGGTGAACCTACTGTTTTTGGGCCTGAGGAACCTGAATTCCCGTTTGCAAATAGAATAAGGCAGTCTTTGTGTTCCCACATGAACAAGTCAACCATTCTTGCAGAACTGGTATAAGATGCACTGGAGGAGCCCCAGGAATTCGAGATTATTCTTGCACCTGCATTGTACAAGGGCTCAAACAAGTTGTTATAGTCTGCGGGAATACCTGAAAGGCTATCCCCATAACCGATATCTCCAAACGCCAATTTTGCCTTGGGCGCCAT
>JAWACX010000214.1:0-3210 GCA_038896575.1 Thermoplasmata archaeon | reverse complement strand
CTGGAGACACCAGGAGAAGCACTGTATAGAAAACTCACCGACATTATCGTAGGTAACTATGTGAGAATGGTTGAAATCACACTTGGAGGTGAAATCTTATGAAGCGAAATAATTACGGGATAACACAACATCCCCAAAGTTTCCGATACCTTTATATAGAAGAACATTTATACCAATTTCAGGTGATGGATATGATAGGACAAGGTACACCTGTAATTATTCTGAAGGAAGGCACGACCAGAGAAAGGGGGAAAGGTGCCGTTTACAATAACATTGCAGCAGCGAAAGCCGTGGCAGATGCTGTGAGGACAACGCTTGGACCGAGAGGGATGGATAAGATGCTGGTTGACAGCCTTGGAGACATCGTGATAACGAATGATGGAGTGACAATTCTCAAGGAAATTGATGTTGAACATCCGGCAGCAAAGATGCTGGTTGAGGTTGCGAAAACCCAGGACCAGCAATGCGGCGACGGGACCACAACAGCAGTGATACTTACAGGCGAACTGTTGAAGAAGGCAGAGGAACTCCTGGACCAGAATGTACATCCCACTGTGATCACGAAGGGATTCAACATTGCAGCGGAGGAGTGCATCAAGGCGCTAAGGGAGAAGATTGCATTTGAGGTGAAGCCTGAGGATGAGGAGACACTGAAGAAAATTGCAATTACTGCGATGAACAGCAAGGGTGTGGGCCCAGCAAGGGAAAAACTGGCAGAGATTGCAGTGAAGGCAGTAAAGGCAGTGATAAGCAAGAAGGATGGGAAAATCACATTTGACCCAGGTCACATAAAGATAGAGAAGAAGCATGGCGGAAGCGTGGAGGACACAACATTGATTGATGGTGTTCTAATTGACAAGGAAAGGGCACATCCAAAGATGCCATCGGTTGTTAAGGATGCAAAGATTGCACTGATAAATTCTGCACTGGAAATAAAGAAGGGTGAGTTTGACACCCACATCCAGATAAGGGATCCAGCGAAACTTCAGATGTTTATTGACGAAGAGCAGAATGCACTCAAGAGAAAGGTGGACATGATAAAGAAGAGCGGTGCAAATGTGGTATTCTGCCAGAAGGGCATAGACGATGTGGCATTGCACTTCATGGCAAAGGAAGGCATATTTGCAATTAAGCAGATGAAGGAATCGGACATGGTCAAACTTGCGAGAGCCACCGGTGCAAGAATTGTCACGGCACTCGATGACCTCACAGAGAACGACCTTGGTACAGCGGCCCTTGTTGAGGAGAAAAAGATCGGTGATTCCAAAATGACCTTTGTGACCGGGTGCAAGAATCCGAAGTCGGTGTCCATACTTATCAGAGGCGGCACAGAGCATGTTGTTGCAGAGATTGAGCGGTCGCTAAACGATGCGATAAGGGTTGTGGGTGTGACCCTTGAGGATGGGCTGGCAGTCACAGGCGGTGGTTCTGCGGAAGTGGAGCTCGCTCTCCATCTGAGGGACTTTGCGCCCAAGGTGAGTGGAAGAGAGCAGCTTGCAGTGGAGGCCTTTGCCAAAGCACTTGAGGTCGTTCCCTGGGCCCTTGCAGAGAACGCAGGACTGGATGCAATCAACATTCTCATAGAACTCAGGGCTGCACACGAAGGAAAGAAGGGAAGCAAGACAATGGGCGTGGATGTGCTATCAGGAAAGGTTGCGGACATGATGAAGCTGAATGTGATTGAACCCGTGAGGGTAAAGAGCCAGGCAATACATTCCGCAACCGAAGCTGCTGTGATGATACTCAGAATAGACGACATTATTGCCGCAAAGAAGTCCGAGCCGCCAAAGAGCGGTGGTGCCGGTGGCGGTGCAGGCAGCACGCCTCCGATGGAGTAAAACTCTTTTCCCTGAAATTTTTTTGTTTTATGCGAAAAAAGCAGCTTGAAATTTTGTTATCTAGACTTGAAAATATAGAATCACCAGATGTTTTTCTGGAGCAATATTCAACTCCGCCAGGAATTGCAGCAGAGATTCTCTATATTGGCTACAGCCTTGGAGATATCAGAGGGAAAGCTGTGGTTGATCTCGGATGCGGGAATGGAATTTTTGCAATAGGTGCTGCAATTCTGGGTGCAGAAAAGAGTGTGGGGATTGATGTAGCCCCTGGTGCGGTAGAAAAGGCAAGGGAGAATGCCTCAAAACTGGGTGTAAAAGCAGTGTTTCTTCACATGGATGTGGAAGATGTGAGTGGAAGCTATGATACAGTAATCCAGAATCCTCCATTCGGGTGCCAGTGCAAACATGCAGACCTTCCTTTTGTTAGAAAGGCTACGGAAATTGGAAAGGTTATCTATTCCCTGCACCACGCAGAAACAGAAAGATTTATAGAACAGGAATTTCTGAGGAGAAATTGCAGGATAACACACAAGGAAAGGTACGCTTTTCCCATAAAGCGAACCTACAAATTCCACAGGAAACAGGAAATCAAATTTGATGTTGTCCTCATCAGGGCAGAGAGGTTGGAAGAATGTCCAAAGATGTGATAATACCTGGCGAAGAAATAGGGACAACTGAAGAATACATCCCGGGGAATGGGACATTTGAGCGTGATGGCAAGATCCTGGCCTGCATATTGGGTTTTCTGAATATAGATGAGAAAGAGAAAAGAGTTGAGGTGGTGCCAATAAATCCGCCCTCAATAATCAGGAAAAACAGCACAGTTTACTGTGTGGTGGAGGACCTGAAGGAAGCATTGGCAATTGTAAATGTGATTTCGGTGGACAGCAAGATAAGGCAGATTGCTGGCACTACCCAGGGTGCAATTCATATCTCCAAGATTTCCCCTATGTATGTTGAAGACCTGAGAACTATGCTCCGCATAGGCGACATCTTAAGGGCAGGCGTGCTCCAGTCAGAGCCAACCATACAGTTGTACATTAATGAGCCACATCTGGGTGTAATAAAGGCCTACTGTGTAAGGTGCAGACGCCCACTTGTCCGCAAGCCCAATCTGAGGGAAAACACACTCTACTGTGAGAACTGTGACCGCTTTGAAACGAGAAAGATAGCGGATGACTACGGAAATGTTGTCCCGGAATGGAAAAAGTAAAAAATTCTGGTTACAGAGATTGGAAAAGGATTCCCAGGGCCCTTCAACGGGACACATCAACTTTGGTTGAAGCATAGGCTATAGTATAGTCGCAATGAAGCCCAGAGCCTGCCAGAGGTTCAAGCATAGCATTCCCATTGTAAGGAGAATTGTAGAACC
>JAWACX010000213.1:0-3213 GCA_038896575.1 Thermoplasmata archaeon | reverse complement strand
TCTTCCAGGAGCGGCCCCGTTCGCCCACTGCGCGCCGGGTCCGCACGGGCCTGTAGAGCAGTCGGGAATTTCAGGGTTTTCTCGTATTTTGATGGAGAGAATGTGCAGGAACTTCTGGAGATTGCAAGGCGTCTCACTGAAAGTGAGAATGCGGTCGTGTTTTTAACAACAAGGGCTGAGAAGGCAAACTTTGTTCTTGCAACGAATAGAACTCTGGGTCTGGACTGCGGTGAGATTCTGAGAAAACTTTCTGCTCCAGGGCTCACCGGCGGCGGAAAGGGCACAATTGCACAGGGAACCTTGCCGAGAAGTAAGGCACCAGAGGTTTTTGCTGAAATTGCGAGATTGCTGGGTGAAAGGAGATGAAGGAGAGGCCAGGATATGATGAATATTTTATGAAGATTGCTAGCATCGTTGCGGAGCGAAGCACATGCCTGAGGCGTGCAGTTGGTGCTGTTATTGTTAAGGAGGGCAGGATTTTGGCAACTGGCTATAACGGAGCACCGAAGGGGCTGAAACACTGCAGTGAAGTGGGTTGTTTGCGGGAAAAACTGCAAGTTCCATCAGGGGAGCGGCATGAACTTTGCAGGGGTGTGCATGCAGAGCAGAATGCGGTAATCCAGGCAGCGGTTTTTGGTGTGAGCATCAGGGATGGAATAGTTTACACCACACATTTTCCCTGCAGTGTCTGCGTAAAAATTCTGATAAATGCGGAGATAAAGGAAATTGTTTACAAAGAGGGTTATCCAGATGAACTTGCAAAGAAATTGCTTGAGGAGAGCAGGATAAAGGTGAGGGAGTTTCATGAAGCATAGGCAAAGGCTAAGAGAGAAGGAGGCAAGACAGTTAAGCCTTGCTACAAGTGAGTACCTAGGTTGCGCTGTTGATTTCCACTCCCTGCCCCTGGATATCGCTGAGTTCGGGGAGCTCAGGATTCTCATTCATGGCTCCAGGGCGGTTGGCCTTATGATTAACAATCTGCCCTTTCCAAGCTTGAGAGTGCTGCAGAATCTTCAGCCCCGGAAGAAATTTGTTGAGGTGGATGGTGGTGCTGTGCGATTTCTTGTCAACGGTGCAGATGTGATGAAACCCGGGATTCTTGCAGTTGATTCTGGAATCAGAAATGGGGATGTTGTCTGGGTGAGGGAGGCCACTCACAGGAAACCGATTGTTGTCGGGATTGCCCTTGAAGGTGCGGATAAGCTTGGAAACAGGGAGAAAGGAAAAGGTGTGAAAAATTTGCACTGGGTAGGGGATAAAATCTGGGAGATGTGGTGAGTTGTGCCTGTCTCAATAGGAATAGACCTTGCATGGACAAGAAAGAATTTGAGTGCAATTGCAGTCCTTTCTGAGGAACTTGCTCTGCTTGATTTCAATTTTGCATTGGGTGATGAGGAAATTGTTGAGTTTATTGAGGCTTTGCAGGAAACAAAAAAGATTGTGTGCATTGATGCACCTTTGATTTTTCCAAAAGAGCAGGAGAGCTTCAGGAGTTGCGAGAATCTGATGAGGGAAAGGGGAATAAGAATTCTTCCTGTGCAGCAGGGGTTCTATCTCAAGAAATTCGGGTGTTTGCGGGGCCCTGAGCTTGTAAAAGTTCTGGAGAAAAAGGGTTATGTGCTCTCGGTTGCCAGGAGTGAGAGACAGATAATTGAGGTTTATCCCCATGCAACCTGGAAGAGGCTGCTCAAAACAGTGCCAAAATATAAGAATCTTGCAACCGAGAGAAAAGTTAAGGCATTAGAGGTGCTGAAAGATACACTTCAGAGCATTGGTGTGAAAGGAATTGGAAAGGTGGTGCTGGAACAGGAAAATGCTGCAGACCTTATAGATGCCCTTGTCTGTGCCCTTGTGGGAATATGGCACTGGGAGGGAAAAGCAACCGTGGTAGGAAATGAGAAAGAGGGATTTATTGTTTACTGAGCCCTGTGAACTACAGTTTCCCAATCTCCTCTCTAACCTTCCCAACCCACACCTTGTTCCCAATCCTCTCAAAGAAACCCAGCACTTTACCTAGCAACTCCCTGTCTCTACGAAGCTTACCGAGTTCAAACAAGGTCTTGTGGTAATCCGTGTCAAATTTTCCGATGCTTTCGTAAATCTCAACTGCGTTTGCCAGTGGTTTCTCCCCTTCTACCAAATTCCCCTCAGCCACAAGAAGTTTCCCAGACACAGTGAGGAAACTAGTTTCCAGTTTTTTCAAACCAAGCTCATTGAGTATTCCCTTTGCCTCCTCCAGAGTTTTCCTGCATCTCTCAAAATCTTTTAATTCAAGATAACACACTGCCATTCCCAGCAACCCCCAGCACAATGTTGACTTATCCCCGATTTCTTTAGCAAGTTCAATACTTTTTGTGAGGAATTCTAATGCCTTCTCATAGTCCCCTTTGTCCTGATAGAGAAGTCCAATGTTGTTGTAGGAGATGGCAATGCCCCACACATCCCCGATTTTCTCCCTCAATTCCAGGCTCTTTGTGTAAAACTCCAGTGCCTTCTCGTAATCTCCTTTGTCATTATATATAACCCCAATGTTATTGTATGTGCCCGCAAGCCCTCGCAAATCCTGGATTTTTTCTCGGATTGCCAGAGCTTCAAAAAGCAATTCAAGGGATTTCTGGAAATCCCCAAGATAGTAATAGCATGCACCTATCCTATGGAGCGCATTTGCCTTTTCTTTTTCTGCATTTGCTTTTTCAAATACCTGCCTGGCTTTTTCCTGGCACTCAATCGCATGCCTGTATTCTCCTTTTCGCTCATACACAAGGCCTTGTGCACTCCACAGCCTTGCAAGCTCAAGTGCTGCCTTTGGTACACCAGAAAGCACTCTCTCTCCCTCCTCCGCCTCTGCCAGTGCCTTCTCATATTCTCCTTTTTTAAGGTAAATCTCACATCGCATTCTGTAACTTTTTCCTGCCTCAACTGGTTTTTCTGTTATCAATCCTGCAATCCGAAGTTTAAGCATCTCCAGTGCTTCATCATAGTTTCCAGTTAACTCAAGCACCTCTGCAAGTTCCTCCATAACCTGAAGTTTCAGCTCCCTGTAGCCCTCTGCATCTCCCATTGCTTCCAGCACCGCTCTGGAAAACCTTATTGCTTCCTCATTTGCAAACCTTTTCTTTGCCAGTTTCCCGGCAGCCAGCCCATACTCAACCACCTTTTCTGCCAGTCCCGCCTTGCTGTAGTGGTAAACAATGTCCCCTGCCACCTCTGCCT
>JAWACX010000212.1:0-3229 GCA_038896575.1 Thermoplasmata archaeon | reverse complement strand
GCATTTTTCTCTACCTTCGAACGGGTGCTATTTCCTCACGATTACTGCTTTGCACCCCTTTCCTTTGATTTTGGTCTCAAACCAGGATAGTTACATTTCCTGCATCTTGTAGCTCTTAATGGATTTCGGGCACTACATCTCATGCAGATTTTTTTATTCAGTAAGCGCTCCACCGCCTCTGGAAATGGCATAGTCACACCAAAAGCGGTATATTTTCCACCCTATTTAACTCTTTTCTTGAAACCGTATTTTCTGAAACTCCTATGTTTAGGGAATATCTGATTGATGTTATCTCATGCCAAAGCAGGTAATATGTTAGAAGCATCCAAACCTTTAGAGATTCTGCAAGAGAAACAGTTACTGGCAAGTAAGGGTGTGCTCTTAGGATGCGGAAAACTCTCCAATATATTCACTAATTTTTAGGAAGTTCCAGTATA
The DNA here is from genome assembly GCA_038896575.1 of Thermoplasmata archaeon. GTDB lineage: Archaea > Thermoplasmatota > Thermoplasmata > Lutacidiplasmatales > SKW197 > SKW197. The sequence goes on along the minus strand of JAWACX010000212.1, from coordinate 2,792 downwards.
GCAATTACCGCTCTTGTGGTATGGAAGAGGAGAAGGAGGGGGTAAGGAGATACCACGAGTTGGGAAGATGTTGGACAACAATTATACGAGATACCAAATAAATAGGCAAAAAAAAACTATAAATATGTCTATATTATTACCATTTCTGAGGTGATAATATACGATGAAGTGATTTGTGTGCCTAAGCATAGTGTTTCTGTTGCTTGGAGGACTGAGCGTTGTTGCGAGTGGGGAAGAAAACCGGAGTGAAAGCCTGCAAGCCTTGATAGAAATCAAAAAATATATCGAGGCACAGGAATCAAGTGTATTTGCATCAGATAATGCAAAAGTGTTTCTTCTGGAACATCTAAGCATTGCAATAAAATTTGCAGAGAATGGCGAGAGAGGGAAAGCATTGAAGGAATACAACAGAAATGTTTATGCATGGTTTGATAATTACATTGTTGATGACAGGGCAAGAGAGGTGCTGGAGAGAATGACTGAGGCATATTATGGAACACTGGATGTAAGCCAGAGCGGGAGTGGCAATTTGGGAATTCTGGCATCTACATACCCCCAAATTACAGCCGCAACATTTACAAATGACTGGAACCAGGCGTATAATGATAGCAGAAGGGTGGTGAATTTTACGGTTAACTGGGGAGGTTCAACGGATGGAGATGCAATTGTGTACTGGAACTCCACATGGAATAAAACAGCACCCACACAATGGCCAGGAAGCAGTGGATATCTTGGTTTCAGCTATGCCTATCAATATACACTCACTAATTTGCCAGTTGGCAATTTCACAAATATAAGAATCCGAGCATTTGATTACCAGTATGGTGGGATTGCCACAAAGGATGCGAAGGTGCATAATACAGAGGTGTATGACAAGAGAATTGCCCTGATAATTTGTGGCTGGGGCAAGAATCAAGCTGGCTACTGGAGTTTCTGGAATGATGCGAATTTCACATACTGGACACTGAGAAGCAAAGGATTCAGCGATGACGATATTTACTTTTTATACTGCAATGGCACGCATTTGGGCTACACAAATTATTATGGCACAATTATAGATGGCAATGCTACAAGAGCAAGGATAGATAGCACTTGTTCTACAATAAATGGGAGTTCTACAAACAATTCTCTGGTATTTGTCATGGTAACTACGCACGGGAATGTAGCCCCTAATGGTACTGCCTTTTTTGCAATCACACTAAACGAAAACAATACTGGAAATTCAACTACTAGGTCGTCGGAGGTTTGGTCAACAGAATTTGGAAGAAACGACACTTTCATCGGAAAAATAAGCAATTTCAAAAGAATGGTTATCTGCGTGGAGTGCTGTTACAGTGGCAAGTTCATTTATACTCTAAAAAATATGTCCTACAGTAAGCAATCCATCGTGAAAAAAAGCATAGTTATTACTTCTACAAGTGATTGTGAGGAGGCTTATCCGACTTGGAACCTTGAGTATTCAGCATTTTATTATTACTTTATTGCAGGTTTAAGGGGAAGCGGTACAGTAAGTACCCGTAATGGCCCAATACCCGTACAGTCTGAAGACCCTACAGACAAAGACACAGTAGTTTCTTTGGTTGAAGCTTGGAACTGGTCAACTCCTATAATACCTGGCAATACCTCCAACCCTCAAGCCTATCAACAACCGCACTATGCAGACTTGGACTCATCCTCTAACAACACAACTCTTCCATTGCCTCTAAATGAAACTGGGCCTTCCACCATGGTTGGACTGGGTTCAAGAGGATTGGGAGTTTCACTAGATCCATCTCCCTATCCATTATATCTCCTGAGGAGTGATACATGAGAACTTTATTACTCGCTTTTATAATAATATTTTCTATTTTTCAGAACAACATACATAACTGTAGTACTGGAGCCACAATAGATACAAAAACATATTACCACACACCTATTTTTATAAACGGAGATGAAAATTTCACTATAGAACATGGGGTTACTGGAGGTAATGGTACAAAAGAGAACCCGTATATTATAGAAAACTGGGAAATATTTTCAAATGAACTTGACAATGGGATCACTATCGTAAATACAACTAAATACTTTATATTGAAGAATTTGGTAATAAAAGGAACGAACAGGAGTGCGGTTGGCATCTATATTTACTCTCTTTTTCCAAGTATCTCAATTGAATACCAATATTTAATAGAGAATTGTACGATTTGTGATTTTGCAAATGGAATTTATGTTGATGGTAGCATTAGTGGAAAAGTGCTGGGAAACACAATAGAAAATTGTTCTCAACATGGAATTGTGATATCTGTAAGTTGTTATATCCACGAAGCCCCAACCCTCCTTCAAGATAATACTGTTTCAAATTGTCAGGGGTGTGGAATATTCTGCGATTGTGATGAGATGTTATGGTATAATGCAACAATACGAAACAACACCATCGTAAACAATACAGGTGATGGAATATATCTTGGGATGGGTGGTATCGCTCTCATTGAAAAAAATTACATCGGACACAATGATGGTAATGGAATAAACTCTAATACATTTACTACAAATATTGAGAGCAACTATATTACAGGATGTCGGTATGGTATTTCTGGCTGGTTTAGCGTTGTCAGTAATAACACAATCACCAAAAACGAGAAAGGAATATTTTTTAAGAATGAGTTTAAGCCCTGCACGATCATAAATAACACAATTACAAATAACACAGGTGAAGGAATCTTAATGGAGAATGGGCAATATCTCGGTGAACCTTATTCTTGTGTAATTCTTCAAAACAACATAATTTCTTTTAACTTTCGTGGAGTGAG
>JAWACX010000211.1:731-3299 GCA_038896575.1 Thermoplasmata archaeon | reverse complement strand
ACAATCGCAAATAGCAATCTCTCATCTAACTACTACGGTAGTTACCTATATTCTTCCACAAACAATACCATCATAAACACCAATTTTGGTAGGAACTCTTACGGCATCTATGCTGAAACCTCAGCCAACAATACGCTCTTATATAACTGGATTTTGAACAACACTAATTACGGAATCTATCTCTCATCCTCTACTGGTAACTATATCCATCACAATAACCTCATAGGTAACAGGGGAACCTCAACCGTTTCCCTCAAAGGCGTTTCCGGGAGTAGTCAAGCATATGATAATTCCCCTGGTAACTACTGGTATCTCAATGCTTTGCAGGAGGGAAACTACTGGAGTAACTGGGATGGTCAGGGTTGGGGTACACAAAACGCCTATCCGATAGATGGCGGGATTGCTGGTGATTTTTATCCGATTCCTATCCCAGGGATGCATGCTCCAATTCACATTACAAGTAATGCTGAGTTTACACCGGCAAATGGAGTTACTGGTGGCTCGGGCACCTATAGGGACCCATACATAATCGCCAACTGGACTATTAATGCTAAGGGTGGAAGTTATTGTATCTGGATTGAGAACACGAGTCTCTATTTCACGATCAGGAATTGCAATGTTTACAATGCAACTGGCTCTAATGGACCCAACGGTGCAGGAATTGCATTCAATAATGTAACAAACGGAAAAATAGAAAGCTGTAGTTCCAACAATTCAAGATACGGCTTGCTCCTTGATGGTTTCTCACAGTTCAATACAATCACAAGCAACAATCTCTCAAGGAACACACAAACTGGTATTCTGCTGTCTTCCTCAAGCAACAACACACTCACAAACAACAAAATTTCAACAAACCCTATTGGCGTTCAACTCAACTTCTCGAGCAACAATACAATCATAAACAACAATGTCTCTGAGAATGGTAGGGGCATCTCCCTGTTTTACTCAAATGATAACAGTATAACCCACAACAATGCCTCACGCAATGATGAGTACGGAATCTATCTCGAAAAAAGTAGCTACAACCTCCTATCCAACAATACGGTTACAGGTAGTAAGGCCTATGCATCCATTGCTTTATACTATTCGACCTCCAATAATATCACCAGCAACAATGCCTCGTACAGTGGCTACGGAATCTATTTATATCGCTCAACCAACAACAACATCACCTTTAACTGGATTTTAGAGAACACACTGTACGGGATTTACATAACTTCTAGCTCTACAGCTAACTACATATACCATAACTACTTCATTCGGAACGGAGGGAATCCTTTCACATCTATAAAAGGTGTTTTAGGCAAGAGCCAGGCATACGATGATGTGGGCGGTAACTATTGGCATAACAACACTTTGCAGGAAGGGAATTACTGGAGTAACTGGGATGGCCAGGATTGGGGCAAACCTGAGGCATACCCAATAGATGGTGGGATGGCTAGTGACTGGTATCCAATAGGAAGTCCTGTGAGTGAGTTCTCCCGATTTTCAGTGGTTGCACTTATAGTGCTTTGGTTGTTTGTGCTCCACATAGGTGTCAGAAAAAGACAAAAATAATTTTTTTATTCTGTGTTTGATTTACCTTTTTGGTTAGGGCGCGACACACACAATTTTTGTTGGTGAAAGTTCTATTAACCTGCCTTTGCAATCATGAAATTGAATATCTCAGTCAAACTTTGCAATTTCGTCTATGAGCTCAGCATGCGTGAGAAGCATCCTCCTGCAGCAATATCTCTTTAGCCCCAGGCTGTCAAGGACCTCACCAGGCTTTTCCCCGCTTTCTACTCTGCGCCTGAATACCTCGTAGTAGGAACCAATTACCTTCCCGCAGGTGAAACATCGCACAGGGATTATCATTTTCCTCACCTGTATGACTTCTGCCGCTTCTTCCTGGCACCTCTGCCACCAGGTTTCTTTGGCAGTTTTCTTCTAGGGTCGCTCACAAGGAGATTGCGATCAACCTTTTTGAACAGTTCCTCAAGTTCCCTATCGCCAAGAAACTTCACAAGTGCCTTTGCGATTGCGGTTCTAGCTGCAGAGGCCTGGCCCATTATGCCTCCACCCCTCACAACCACATCAATGTCAACCTTCAAAGCCTTCTCCTTTGCCAGAATCAAGGGTTCCATCACCTTGAGCCTTGCAAGCTCTGGCTGGTAAATCTCTATTGGAACTTTGTTTATTCTGACCCTTCCCTTACCCTCACGAATATATGCCCTTGCAATGGCAGTTTTTCTTTTTCCGCTTGTTGTGAGCACATTCATTCAAATACCTCCTCAAAATTTGGCTCCTAGTGCTTTGGATAACTCAGCGAGCGTCATGAATTTCACTTTGCCCCTCCCCTCTGCTTCAGGCACACCTACAGCCCTGTAATTCTTAAATTCCTCTGGCACTCCAATATACACCTTTAGCCGTCTGTAGGCCTCTCTTCCTCTTTTGGATTTGGAATATGGAAGCATACCTCTCACAGTGCGTCTCAGGATTCTATCAGGCATTCTGGGAAAGAATGGCCCTTTTCTCTTTCTCACATTTCCAGCATGCCTCTTTTTCAAATAATCCTCAATTATTTGT
>JAWACX010000211.1:0-721 GCA_038896575.1 Thermoplasmata archaeon | reverse complement strand
TACCTCATTACCATCAAGGAGGAGTTTGGCCACTTCAGAGCACAGACGCCCCAGAATTTTGTCAGTTGCATCAATAACAATCACTGTCTCACCCCAGAATCCGCACATTCGTTCCCTTTGGATTCTCAGCCATTAACTCCCTGAGTGTGAGCACTCTTCCACCAGCCCTTGTGATTTTTTCCACTGCACCTGCACTTGCGGCATAAGCTGCTACTGTCACAGGCTTTTTGATTTCCCCGGCACCGAGCAGTTTCCCTGGCACCACTACAGTCTCATTAGGTGCTGCAAATCTGTCTATCTTGCTCACATTCACTTCAGCCCTGTTTCTGTTTGGACCCTCAAGCCGGAGTGCAACATCTCGCCAGATTGGTGCATCTGACTCCCTCGCCTTCTTTTTCAACTCGAGAATCAGATTCACCAGCTCAGGATTTGTTTTTTTGTTTTTCATATCTGACTCCTCCGATGTTGTGAACCATCCTAAACTCGGATGGTTTATAATCCTTTCGCAAGAGCCGGCTGTGAACGCTCTAACTTCCCAAAGATTGCGTAATAGGCACAATGAGATTTTGATACCTCAGGAGTAAATTCGTCTTGCCAGTATGCAATTTTCCATGCGCGCCCTGAAAGTTTTATTAATCCCTTTGATATTACTGCTTTGAGTAATATGACAGAACTACCAGAATGGGTCAAACGATACAAAAAGAAGGGAATTGCAATAAAT
>JAWACX010000210.1:0-3299 GCA_038896575.1 Thermoplasmata archaeon | reverse complement strand
TGATTGGGCTCAAAAACACAAAACGAAGTAAAAAGAAGACTGTAGAGTATTTGGGAAAGGTCACACCGGAAGGCATGATTACAAACTTTACAAAGATGATGGTAAGACAGATGATGCATAGGATATTAATGGAGATGTTACATGGATGCGAAGCCGTGAAAGCATGGTAGGTTAACCACTTTATCCTTTTCTTAGCACTTCATTTATACAGCCAGATATTAGACCACCTGAAGCGTAAAGACCTCCTGAAACATTATAGGGTTGGAGTACCTATTTGCAGAAGAGGTAATGGTGGCAGAGGTGGATGGAAAATATATCTTACTGCCCGTCACAAGGCAACCACAGAACGATAAACTTGAAATTTCGATTACGGAAAAACTCGCACTTTAAGTGTGGTCTCCTCTTGACCTTAGAAAGGTTAAAATAATACAAAGGAATAAATGAAATCATGAGTGCTGAAGTAACCGTTGGGCTGGATATTATTGGCTGGATTTTGCTCTTCTCAGGCATTGGACTTGTTCTTTTTGAAAGTGTTGCACCAGGTGGTTTTATTATAGTACCTGGGGTAGTCCTTATTGTTTTGGGTTGCTTTGGAATCGCCTGGCCCGAGATGTTTACAACAATCTGGGCACCTGTAATTGTGCTTTGCACTGCAATCCCCACAACGATAATTGTGCTCTATGTGTACAGAATGGCAGGAAAGCCAGAAGCACCAACAACTACAGTTGCCACCTCCCTCATCGGAAAGACAGGGATTGTTACCGCAGAAGTGATACCCCATACCCTCCGAGGAAAGGTGAAAATAGAACATGATATTTGGAGTGCCACTGCAGCTCACCCGATTCCTGTGGGAACAAAAGTGAAGGTGATAAAAGCAGAGGGAGTTCATGTAGAGGTGGAGGCTCTGGCAGAAAAAGAGGGCAGAACAAAATAAGGCCCTCATTTTAATGTTTTCTTACACTTCTGGCAAACTCCAATTCTGGTGGCACAGGGTTCATGGTATGCAGTACCGCATTCGCACAAAACCATTGGAAGTCCCTGCTTTATCTTTCCTCTGCAAAAAGCACACTGGTAAACCGCATCAGCGGTTTTCTTGACAAAGGTTTTTGCTTCTGTTTCTTCCCGTTTTTCCTCTGGAGGTGCCGGGGTCTGCGGGGCGGCTGCCTCCTTCAGGCTCAGAGCAAACTCCTTGCTCAGAATAAGGTTTTCATTTTTCAATGGATTCGGAGCGGTAATCTTGAATATGACCTTCTCGCTCTCCAGATTAATTTTAAACCTCAGAGTCTCCTTTGCCCCGGCTCTCAGAATTGGAAGATTCTGTTTGAGGCCTGTAGTACTCACACTGGCCTCAATCTTAATGTCTCTCAAAATCGCGTTACCTGTGTTTTTGATTACAAGTTCTGCACCACTCTGGGCACCCTTCTCTGCAGCCTCATTCCTAAATTCAATATCCAGCCCCAGCTTAATTTCCTTGAGTTTATCCTCGGCCTTCTGGATTCCCATCTTTGTAACATTTATTGCTTCATTGATGTTGGTGTTCCTCAATTCAATTGCCTTAGAAAACAGTTCCTGAATTTCCTGTGCATCAACGCCTACGGCAATGATTGCCTGCATTTTTTTGTCCAGCTCTCCCATCAGGTCATTTACTTCCCTGTACTTCTGCATGTCAGATTCACACTTCTGCTCTATTTCCTCGAGGAGTTTTATTGCTTGGAGATAATCCCCGTCAGCGATTTTTGTCCTCACATTCTGAAGCACATTTTCAATACCTGGCAAAGGAACTCCCATGTTCTTGGCTACATTCATCCTCACATTCAGCGCAGAAATCTTATCCTTTATGTGTTCCTTAAAAGCAGCTTCGAGCTTTGTGGTGATTTCTTTTACCAGTGTGACACAATAGGAATATTCCCCCCTTGTAAAACTCTCCACAATCTCCTTGTAATTCTCCCTTGTGATACCCTTCAACTTGTTGGCAGTAGCATACTCGCAAAGGCTCTCTATCTTTTCTAGTTTCTGCTTTATTTTCTCTGTGAGAAGGACTATGCTCTTCTGAAATGCCTCCTTTGCAATTGCCGAGGCACTTGCAAGGTTTCCATCCGTTCTGAATAGTTGTGCCTGGCCCAGCGCCGTATCCAGGTCCTTCACTTCTACCCCCAGTTCCTTCAGATTCTCAATTCTTTTCTTCAGAGCTTCGATGTAGAGGTCTGGATGCTGGAGAGCCTCCTCTATATTTTTCAACTCTCCAAACAAATCTTCAAAACTGAGTTCATCAATTCTCTCAGCCAGTGAATTGAGGTTTTGTTCAATCTTTTCTACACCCACACCTTCCTTTTTGAATTCTTCAATTTTCTGTTTATGGGCCTCCAGTCTCTCCCTCACCTTCTCGTTGAGAAGCTCGGAGAGTTTCTCATCGCAGCCAGCAATTAGTTTGTCCAGGGCCTCCAGTTCCTGGTTGAGAGCTGAAACATCAATACCAGCATCTTTCGCAAGTTTGAGCTTAGTTTCAAGAAGGAAAATTTTTTCTGTTCTTTCAGGGATTTCAACTTTTGTCCTGGGTTCAACTGGTTTTTCCAGCCTCTGGAGGAGGCCTTCCGAAATTCCAAATTTCTGTCTTGAGCGGTAAATATTCTGTTTTAGCACAGGGTCCTTCTGGATGAGCTGTGTTGCAAAGTTCATACCCTCCGCTGCAGTCCGGTAAGCCATTATGTAATCCTTATTCTCAAAAAAAGTTCTGGTATTTTTTAGATACTCTCTGAGTTCCTTCGGGTCAATGCCTGTATTTTTTATTGCAGAGGTAAGGGCTCTGAGAAAGGAGAGTTGCTCCTTTGCACCCTGGACATAAATTTCGTTGAGCCTCTCCCTCGCCTCATTCAAATAATTCATCGTCTCCTCAAGGTCACCCTTCTCAAATATCTGCTTTGCCTGATTGACCAGACGGTCCACTGATGTTATGTCCCCGTTCACCTTCCTGCTGTTTGCAAGTAACTCCTCGATTTCCTCAAGGTATTTTTTTACTTCTTCGCGGGAATAAGGCATCTCTAACACCGAGGCAAGGGGAGATTAGGAAACCCATTGAAATAGTTTTCTGTAAACCGGGATGCATCAACTCTAGTGCAACAACATACTCTGTAGTATAACCACAATGAAGCCCAAAGCACTCCAGAGGTTCAAGGAGAGAATATGGCTTCCAGCTAGCAACCGGGACATTTCGGTTTTTGATGCTGGCTAATAAGCCTGCAATACCTGTGCTCGGTTCAATTGCTTCATTTTTCAAACAAAGTTTAGGTCTCTCGTTAACT
>JAWACX010000209.1:0-3301 GCA_038896575.1 Thermoplasmata archaeon | reverse complement strand
CTACGGTTTTCAGTTTAGCAAAAGCCTCCTGACCGAATAACTGTTTTTGCTCATAACAGTGGGGGCACCAGTAGGCAGAATACATCCAGCTGTGCAGAAAGCACCCTGGCACGGTCCTCCTCTGCTTTTAACCAATCCTCCTTCTCCTTGAGAATCTTTTCTTTTTCTGCCAGCATTGCAGCCATCATCGCCTGCTCTGTCGCCTTGGTCTCAACTTCCCTCTTTTCCCTTTCCAGTTCCTCCATCAATTTTATGAACCTCTCAACCTTTTCCTTCTCACCAGTTTCTTCTTTAAGTGATTGAATTGCATCAAGTATCCATTTTTCTTTTAGATTCAACTCCTTTTCCTTTATTTTCAGTTCCTCCTTCAATTCTCTCAGTTCTTTCAGGTCAGATTCGATTTTATTTCGCATCTCTTCCGGCATTCCAGTCACAGTCTGCGGATATTGGTCAGCCTCTTTCAGCCGTTCCTCCCACTGCCTGAGTTCCTCAAATTTCGCATTCAAAGCATTGCGTTCCATCTCTAGCTGGTACATCTGAACAGTCAGAGTCTCCTCGCGCTTTCTGAGGTCCTGAGACATTGCCTCGAAGGCCTGCACCTTCGCATTTAGCTCAATCCCTATCTGCTTAATCCTCTCTTCCTCTGTCTTCAACCAGTTTTCCCAGTCTGTAAGTTCTGCAATTTTCCTGTTTATATCAGCATAACTCTCCTGCAATTTGTTTTCCCGCATCTTAAGGTCTTCTTCCCATACATAAAGGTCGCTTTCCTTTGTCTTCAATGCTTCCTCTCTCTCCGCAAGCTCATTTCGAAGTTCCTCCAATTCTCTATATTTCTCGCTCAGGGTAGCAAGTGAACCCTCTATGCTGGGTATTTCAAATTCATATTTGCAGTTGGGACATGCGGTTTCAACAATGCTCACCTCCGCCTTGCACCTGGGGCAAATCTTTGTATCCTCGTCCGTGTAATCTTTCTTCTTCAACATCTTTTTCTTTTTAACTGGATACCTTATTTTCCCAATTTCTGATTTCCATTTTCCGCAGTCATAGGGTTTCTGCAACTCCTCCCAGAAAACTGCATAAGGGCGGAGATAATAGTCCATGTTCTTGACCCCAAACACAGCAAATTCCTCGTTTACAGGGTCAACAACAATTGCGGAGTGGTATTCTTGGGGAAACATCTTGGTCTGAGTAGAGATATCCGTGCTGGAGAGGAAGCAGGTATGGCCTGGGTGAGAATGATACCAACCAACAAGAATGTAGTCAAACGGAATCTCATCCAGTTGTTCAAACAGTTTCTCGTATCCCTCCTTATCAAACTTCACATGGACAGCACTCGCATCAAGGTCAGAAGTAACAATGTCCCTTACAACCGTATAAATTTTCCCCTCATGTTTGTAAACATCACCCAGAAGAAAACCCATAACTTCTAGGTTCTGGCTTTTGTACTTCATTGCATGGAGAAGGATTTTTTCTTCCGCATTTTTTGAGATGTAAACATCAAAAATTTTGGAGGACTCTATAGTTTCTTTAAAAAGTTCAAATCCTTCTTTCGTAGACCACTCATGGGGGGCTAAGTACTCATACTGGGGGGGTTCTTTATTCTGAATCTCTCTCTTGGTTTCACCCAGAATTTTAGGCTTTTCCCTCGCCATCTTCTGCTCCTCCAACTATCTTTGGAGCATGCTCTGTCTTTGTCTTTTCTACAATGATGGGTGGCTTATAGGGATGTTTCTCAAAGTATTCTGCTGCCTTCTGACAGGCCTCACTGCCAAGTGGATTTCCAGGGTTAGGATTTGAAAGAAGTGTCTCCAGACCCTTTATGAACATCAACAATGTGGATTGAGGGGTCCATGTATCGAAAAGCTTGGTGCAAACATAGCCGCCTTCATGGGGTGGCATTATGTTTGGATGAAATATTGGACTCAGCCATCTTACAATTGGTTTCTGGTATGGATACTGGGCGGTTATAATTATCTTCACTTTGTGTGTGTACCTTGTGGTCACTTTTCCTTCCCAGAGAAATGGGCCAGGGGTTTTCACAAGCGTAAGGTCTATCTCTATCGGAAAGTTGGATAGACTGCTGTCCGAAACCGAAATTATGTGCCTCAGCTCTTTCTTGCATGTGAGGATTTCGTTGTAGAGTCTTTGTCTCAATACTTCGATAGGGAGCGGCACATCTGATACCCCCTCTTAAATTCCGCCTTCTGGGTCCGGGATCAGTTCCATCAGGTCTCCATCCCTTATATCCGCCTCCTCAACTTTTGTTTCTCCTCTGAGTATCCGCTTCCCCTTTCGGAGCACATAGACTCCGATGTTCTTTTCCCAGTATGTCCCCACACTTTCAATGATCTCATCTATTGTGTTGTCTGGCTCAAGCTCCATGTCCAACGAAGCCCCTGTTTCTGCATCACGCACTTTCACCCTTATTGACATATCTTCCACCACCTTTTTCTTTTTTGTTTCTTTTTCTGCCTCACTTGAAAGTAACCTGAATTTTTGCATTATGAGTTCAAAGCTCTCTTTTTTAGCTTCCTCTGATACCAACTCCTCGCCCTCCTCTTCACCCTCTCCCTCTGGCTCACTCATTCCTGCCTTTCTGTAATCAATCAATTCCAGATACTGTTTCAGCATCTCAATTTCCTTCTTGCTTAACACAATCGGGGAAACATGGACTATGAAAACACCGTTGTTCACAGAAACCATGTCCACAACACCCTTCACAAAATCTATTACCTTATCAAAACCATTGGCGGTTATGAGAAGCCCGATGGCATCCAGGATTATTGCAGGCTTTGCATTGTTTTTTACAAATTCGCTTATGACATAGGTTATCTCAAACTCCAGTCTTTGCGGATCCAGCGTTTTTTCCTTTGTGAGCGTGGATGTAAGCCAGTATATCCTATCTATATTGATGTTGTATCTTTTCCTTATCTTCCTTGGATTGCTCTTTGTAAGACATAGCCCTGCAAATCCCGTATCCAGAAGGTCTTTGAACAGCTTATATGCTAGATTTTCATCCTCTGCAATGTAACTCCCACCAGTTTCCAGAAAACTCGTAGGCTTTGTGGTAGCAAAACGCACCCCGCAGTGGGGACAAACTTCGTCCAGTTCACCGACTTCCCCGTTGCATTTGGGACAGAGGTACACCTCCTCAAACAGTTCCTTCCCACACGAAGGGCATATCGTAGAGTCCTTTGGGATAATTTTACTGCAATAAGGACATTTTGTGGTTTCTGAGGTTTCGGGCGACATCTCGGGGTGCACCTTCTAACCTATATAACAAAACCCAAATATATAACTA
>JAWACX010000208.1:0-3329 GCA_038896575.1 Thermoplasmata archaeon | reverse complement strand
TGTAACGGTGGAAGGCACTGGTTTTGCTCAAACTGCAGAGGTAAACCTCACAATGGACTCAACCTACCTGGCAACTGCATACACTAACGATAAGGGAAGTTTCACAGCTCTTTTTTCAGTCCCCGAATTACCAGGGGGTCTCCATGAGGTTGTTGCCAGGGATACCTCTGGTAACATAGCCTCAGCCCTCTTCCAAATCCTTCCATCCCTGAGGCTTAACAAGTATGCGGGTTTTGTTGGGGAATCGCTTTCTCTTTCCGGTTTTGGTTATACTGCTGGAAAAAATCTCACAGTTTTCTGGGATAATCTGCAGATACCCACAAATCCACCAGTGGTAACCGCACTTTCTACAGGCTCGTTCACCTGCGAAATTTCTGTTCCTTTCACACCTTATGGAATCCATGTGCTCAGTGCAGAAGATGAGGCTGGGCTCACAGACTCTGTTTCGTTTTCAGTTTCTCCCAGAATCTCAGTTACACCCGACCATGGCCTCCCTGGTTGCCTTGCACTCGTGAATGGCACAGGTTTTGGTGCCAATCTAAGCGTTGATATCATATGGGATTACGGGCTTCAGAGCCAGCAGATGCTTGGAAGCACAACCACAAACGAAACAGGTGCTTTTAGCCACACAGTCCAGATTCCGCAGGGCACAAACGGGACACACACAATTACAGCAAAGGACTGGCAGGGTCATCTGGCACAAACAATATTCACCCTCGGGCCCTCACTTTCATTGTCAAAAACAACAGGCACTGTGGGCACACTCATAGATGTTTTTGGCTATACTTTTACTCCCGGTGCCAATGTCAGTCTCTTCTGGGATGGAGGGTTTGCAGGGCAGGCAAGAACAGATACAAGTGGAGATTTCACATACTCCTTCTCCATCCCGCCCTCCCAGTATGGAGTCCACACAATCTCTGCAATAGATGAATACAATGTTTCTGCAACCGCTAGTTTCTTTGTTGAGCCAGATGTGGATGTTCTTCCAGATTCAGGGACTGTGGGAAGCATAACAACAATAATTGGCACAGGTTTCTCAGGCAATTCAATCGCCTTCATATACTGGGATGGGACGGACACCTACAGAAGTGAAAGGACCGACGCTCAAGGGAGTTTCATTCTCACATTTACAGTCCCTGAGGCCCCGTATGGCACCCATACAATTGAGGTAAGGGACTCTACAGGTGTGGCTGCATCTACAGAATACGCAATCTATCCGAGCATCTCTTTAAGCAAATCTGCTGGCCATGTGGGTGAGCCATTCTCTGTGTACTGCTATGGATTTGCATCCCACTCGCTGGTCACCCTTGTCTGGGACAATGTATCAACATCCTATCACAATCTCACGACCGACAAGGGGACCAGTGAAATTTCAGCAAATGTTCCTGCAGCATTGGCTGGCAGCCATGAGCTCTATGTCTACGACAGTAACCTTCATACAGTCCAGCCCCTCACCTTTGCAGTTCTTCCCCTTGATGCCCCTATTCCCATTTCACCCTCTGGTTTTGTGAACTCAACCGATGTTATGCTTTCCTGGAGTGCAGTCCAGAATGCAAGTTTCTACAGGGGCCAGATTTCCACTGAGCCCACATTCACAACGAATGTGACAGGTTTCTACACTCCCTCGCTGAACTTTGAGATAACGGGTTTATCCCACGGAGTCAAATATTTCTGGAGGGTGAGGACTGTGGATGGTGCAGGAAATGAGGGAAGTTACTCAGCACCACTGAACTTCACTGTGGACATCGTGCCACCTTCTTCGTCCCTCACAGGACCTGTTTATGCTAACACAAACTCATTTACCCTTCAGTACACAGCCGATGACGATGTAAGCGGGGTTTCTACGGTAAAGCTCTACTATGCATTCAACACCACGGAGTTTGAGTTCTATGCCCAGTCCTCCCTTTCCTCGGGCGCCTTCAGATTCTATCCAATCCATGGCGATGGGGTCTACAGATTTTACACTGTTGCTGAGGATAATGGAGGAAACCGCGAGTTGGTGAGCGGGGCTAAACATACAGTAATCCTTGACACAACCACTCCAACAGCGTTTGTCTCCCAGTTACCAGCAGTTGTGGCCACGAGAACAATAGAATTGAATGTGATAGCCGGAGATACAGGAAGTGGTGTGAGCCACTTCATGATTTACTACTCAACGGATGAGGGCCTTACCTGGGAATTCTACGGGAATTACTCAAACACCCCTGTGGAATTCACAGCAACCAGGGAAGGAAAATATTTGTTCCAGGCGGTTGGTGTGGACTATGCAGGGAATGTTGAAAATTTTGGTTTTGCCGAGGCCTGGACATTTTTTGATTTCACAGGGCCAACTCTCTGGGCGAGCGTTGAGGGCACCTTAGGAAACAATGGCTGGTATCTCTCGCCAGTGACTGTGGCTCTCTATGCCAGTGATGCAACAGCCACAACCATATATTATTCCCTTGATTCTGGAAACTGGACTCACTACACTACACCCTTCATTGTTGCCGACGATGGGGTTCATACTCTGGCATGCCATGCTGTGGATGCTGCAGGAAATTCGAATTTCTCCCTCAATCTGGTAATCCGGATTGACAGAACACCACCTGTTACCCAGCACACACCTGTGCTTGAGTGGTACAACATAAGCCATGTCACAATAAACTTTACAGCAAACGATGGAGCAAGTGGTGTGAAATTCACAAAGGTGAGGATAGATGATGGGGAATGGCTCACGCTGAACACGGGTTCGGGCACCTCCCCCCTGACGGTTTTCGGGAATGGGCTCCATAGGGTGCAGTATTACTCCATTGATGTTGCTGGGAACCAGGAAGAGGAGCAGGAATTTTATGTGAAAATAGATGGAGTTCCACCCAGGACAGAGCATGTGATTTCAGGGACCACAGGTAACAATGGTTGGTTTGTGTCTGGAGTAATTGTTCAGCTAGTCTCAACAGATGATGTGAGCGGAGTTTCTGCAGTGTACTATTCAGTTGACAATTCCTCGTTCCAGCAATACAGTGCACCAATTGAGATTGCAGTTGATGGCATTCATCTCATAGAGTATTATGCACTGGATGTTGCGGGCAATGTGGAGACAAAGAAGACAATTACAGTGAAAATTGATACAATTTCTCCCTCTTCCTCAATTGATGCAAGTGCAGGATGGTATAGAACATTGCCAGTGAATCTCACGATAAATGTTGATGATACTGGGAGCGGGATGGCTGGAGTGTATTACTCAATCAACGACCTCCCATGGATAAACTCCTGCACAATTTCCATCAATGCAAGTGGTGTCTACACTATAAGGTATTATGCAATTGACATCGCAGGCAATGTAGAAGAGA
>JAWACX010000207.1:0-3358 GCA_038896575.1 Thermoplasmata archaeon | reverse complement strand
TGGAGACACCAGGAGAAGCACTGTATAGAAAACTCACCGACATTATCGTAGGTAACTATGTGAGAATGGTTGAAATCACACTTGGAGGTGAAATCTTATGAAGCGAAATAATTACGGGATAACACAGAAGAAAGGATGGAATAAAAACAAAAAGGAAAAAGTGTTTAGGTTAGGGATTTTCTGGTTCTTCTGAAGGTGTGCTGGGTGGCGTTTCTGGTAGTGCTCCCTCTGCTGTTTCCTTTTCAGGCTCAGGTGATGGAAGTTTTGCTTTCGGGCCTCTTCTTCGCATCAGGAGAAGGATCACAAGCACTGCAATTATTATTCCTGCAATGAGTGCAATTACTGCAGCCAACAGCTGTGTTCCAAGGTTGTTCAGGTCCTCCTTTAACTTGTCAATCAAATTCTTCTGGTCCTCAAGTGTCTTGTTGAGGTTGTCCATCTGTTCGGATGCTGACTTTGTGCAGAGCACTGTATAAATCAGAGTGTTAACATTACCAGCAGCATCTACTGCCTTTATCACAACCAGATTCGCTCCATCCTTGAGTTCTATTGTCTTGGAGAAGTTTCCATCTGCACCCACTGCCACAACCTCATTGTTAATGTAAACTTTTGCACCAGGTTCGGTGGAACCATTCACTGTGCAACTGGTTTGGGAGGTTGTGGTAGGTACTGTGGCTCTTAGGAGTGGTGGTGTAGTATCCACAGTCACAGAAATACTCTTTGTGGACACATGGCCTGCCCAGTCCTCTGCAACCACAGTGATTGTGTGATCACCATCGCTCAAATCTGCAAGCTGGAGCGTAAAGTTCCCCTGCGCTGTAAACACACAATCCCTTCCATTTACACTGATATTCTTGAGGTTTGCCTCATTAACTGCACCAGAGATTAGAAGTGTTGTTGTATTAATGAGTGCCCCGTCCTCAGGCTGTGTGATTGTTATTATCGGTGCAATTGTATCTACGACCACCTTTATTCTCAAGCTGTAGGTATTGTGGGCCCTATCTTCTGCAAAGCACTGAATTTCATTAACTCCTTCTGGAAGGGTTAATTCCGTGCTGAAGCTTCCGCTTGAGGAAACTGGAACTGTATTGCCATTAATCTTGAGTGTTGCACCTGGCTCTGTGGTTCCAGAGACCACAACCGAGCTGTTCGCAAGATAGCTGGCATCCGCAGGAGAGGTGAGAACGATGGCTGGAGCAGTGGTGTCCACAATCACCGTGCGTTTTTCAATAACCTTATTACCTGCCAGGTCCTCTGCTACAACAGAAATCTCTTGTGTTCCATCAGCGAATGTAAGATAGTAGGCAAAGGTTCCATCTGAGCCAACACTCACACCAATTCCATTTATGCTCAGCACCCTGAGGTTCTGCTCTACAACGGTACCATTGACAAGCACGGTTGACTTATTGAAGACGCTGTTGTTTGCAGGGTTGGTGATTGTTATTACTGGTGGTGTAGAATCTACCACAACATTTATCTGCTTTGTGTTTGAATTACCTGCCGCATCCACGCTCAGGACTGTTATAGTTAATGGACCGTCTGAGGACACACTGAGCACATAATAGAATGTCCCGTCTGAGAAGACAGTAGCATTGTAGTTGTTCACTTTTACTGTCGCACCTGGCTCAGTCATTCCCGTTACATTGATGTTTCTTGTTGTTATGTATGCACCCTGCTGCGGGTTTGTTACCGTGAGTGCTGGTGGGGCAGAATCTATCGTGATTGTTAGACTCACAGATACAATGTGCCCGGCCTTGTCATACGCTTTCACGGTGACTGTATGGGTTCCTTCTCCAAAGTAGAGCATTTTTGCAAAGCTTCCATCACTTGCAACCTCAACCATTATTCCGTTCACCTCAAGCTTATCCAGATTTGCCTCCACAACCTTTCCCGTGACAAGGACTTCGGGTGTATTAAGCACAGCGTTATCAGATGGGGTGTAGATTGTCAAAACTGGCTCAATTGTGTCAACAATCACTTTCAACTCCTTCGTGTTTGTGTTACCTCCAATGTCAACTGAAAGAACGGTTATGGTGTTTTCACCTTCGCTCAGCGTGAGCAGGCAATAGAAATCACCAGATGGCAATACTGTAGCAGCGTTTCCATTAACTGTGACTGCAGCACCCGGGTCTGTGTGGCCAGTAACATTCACATTGCTGGTTGGGAGCACAGCACCATCCAGTGGATTCGTCACCGTGAGAGATGGTGGAGTGCTATCAACCTCAAACAGGGTTGTAAGGGTTCCATAATTGGAGAACCTATCATACATATCTATCTGGATGATGTGGATGCCGTCAGTCAATGAGAATGGAATGGTGCAGTTGATATAGTCGCCGTTGTAGACAATCAGATTGCTGAAATCTATGTAGTCCAGATATACATAGGCCTTCTGGAGCCCACTGTAGCCCAGAGAATCATCGCAGTATGCAAACACAGTTATTCGTGAGGAATTCACCACGGGAGTTGGATAGAGGAGCACAACTTTTGGCGGTACAATGTCCACGACAGGCACACTGTATTCCGGCGTTGAGGCATCATTTCCAGCTTTGTCCACCGCATAGATGGAATAGAGGAATGTTCCAATTGGCTGTCCAGGCACAGTATATTTGTAGTAATCCTGGGCAAACATAGTCATTGTCACATTTGCTGTCTGGCCCGTTGGTGTTGTGTATCGCAGTTTTACACTCTGGATTCCATAGTTATCTGTTACCTTGCAGATGATGTCAAAGGGTACCATTGCATCAGCCCTCTGCACCGGGATGTGCTGAATAACTGGATTTTGGGTATCCACAACAGGCACTGAGTATGTCGGCGTCCAGTTCCAGTTTCCAATCTTATCAACCGCTGCAATAACATACCATAAGGTGCCTGTTTTGTTTTGGAGCGGGAGGAAGTATGTATAGGTGTTTCCACCCATCCAGTTCATGCTCACATTGTAATTGTTCCCATTCACATCCGTATAGTTAAGATAGACACCAGAAACCTCCCCATTGTCAACGACAGTTGCTGTAATTCCACATCCTGCTCCAACCTCAATTGGCCCTGGTGGTGTATGGGTGATTGCAGGTGGTGTAGCATCAATCACGATGGAATAGTTGTTACCCGGGGCTCCAAGAGGCAAAGTGATTTGATGACCTCCGTTGTCATAGGCCACGAAGTAATAGTAAACATAGCCAGATGTTGTCTGTCCAGGTATTGTAGCATTCCAGGTGCCATTGAAAGCATCACCGCTTGTTCGGACCATTGGAAGGGCTGTGTAAGTTGTGGAGCCAACACTCATGTAATACAGGGTCACATTTTTCACTCCATCATCAACTTCCTTAGCAACCACACTAATCGGGATTGGAACATTCGGGGC
>JAWACX010000206.1:0-3362 GCA_038896575.1 Thermoplasmata archaeon | reverse complement strand
TAAGGTTTTGGAGTTGTGAATAGAACCATGCTGCTTTATATACTAGCACCCCAAATCTTTATGACCCAGCACACCTCTTACAAACTTCCAAAAGGTATAAATCCAAAATCTCTATGGGTAAAAGAGGTGTAAACCATGAGCGAGATCGAGGATATAAAAATCAGGAAGATACTGGATAGCAGGGGAAATCCCACTGTGGAGGTTGAAATCTTCACATTTGATGGTGGCTATGGAAGGAGTGCGGCTCCGAGTGGTGCCAGCACAGGAAAGCATGAAGTCTGTGCCTATCCCTCCAAAGGCGTGGATTTTGCAATAGAGCAGTTCAGGAAGAAGTACATTCCAAAGCTCCTTGGAATGGAGGCAACAGAGCAGGAGGAGTTTGATGCAATGCTTCACGAACTTGACGGAACTGAGAACTTCTCCAACATGGGTGGAAATGTGGCAACTGCGGCCTCATTGGCAAACGCATTTGCTGCAGCCTCAGAGTACGGAATGCCACTCTATCGGTATCTTGGTGGAACATTTGCTAAAACAATGCCCTTGCCATTCGGTAATGTGCTGAATGGAGGAAAGCATGCGGTGGGCTCCACGGACATCCAGGAGTATCTGGTTGTTTCCCGGGCGGATACATTCAGGGATTCTGTTTTTGCAAACGCGATGGTACACAAGAAGGTAAAGGAAAAAATTTCGAAAAAGTATCCAGACATAGCACTTGGCAAGGGTGATGAATGTGGCTGGGTTGCAAAGCTCGGAAATATTGAGGCCCTGGAGATTGTAGCAGAGGCATGTAAAGAAGTGAGAGACGCGCTTAAGATTGATGTGCATCCAGCCCTTGACTTAGCAGCCTCTGAGTTCTATGAGAAGGGAAAGTATCACTATAAGGAACAGACCCTTGACCAAGAAGGACAGATAGATTTCCTCACAAAGCTTGTTGAGAAATACGAACTTTACTCTCTTGAGGACCCTCTGGACGAGGAAGATTTCGAGGGCTATGTGAAATTAACAGAACGCATTGGGGACAAGTGTCTCATCATAGGCGACGATATTTTTGTTACAAATTACGAGAGAATAGAGAAGGGCATCAACATGGGTGCCGCGAACGCAGTACTCATTAAGGTGAACCAGATTGGAACTTTGACTGATGCCTTTGATGCGGTTTCTCTGGCCCATGACAACGGTTACTCTACAGTGATTTCGCACAGGAGTGGAGAAACAACAGATGCCGCTATTGCCCATCTCTCTGTTGCTTTCGGTTGTCTGGGAATAAAAACAGGAGTTGTTGGTGGTGAGCGAATTGCAAAGTTGAATGAACTTATCAGGATTGAAGAGGAACTTTATGAGGTGTGAGCATGGGCGATGATGGGAAAAAGAAGAATTTGCTGATTGACGAGGACCTTTACCTCACTTCAGGGGTTCACATAGGCACCCAGGCAAAAAGTTCAAACATGAAACGGTTCATCTACAAGGTGCGCACAGATGGACTTTATGTGTTGGATGTCCAGCATACAGATGAAAGACTTCGGGTTGCTGCGAAATTCCTTGCAAACTATGAGCCAGAGAAAATTCTTGCGGTTTCTGCCAGACAATACGGGCAAAGACCTGTGAAGGTATTTGCCGACACAATTGGAGCGAAATGTTTCCCGGGTCGTTACATTCCTGGTACGATGACAAACTACAACATTCCCACATTCTTTGAGCCAGATGTTGTGCTCTTGACAGACCCTGCCGTTGATGTGCAGGCGCTGAAAGAGGCTGTGAGCATCGGTATTCCAGTGGTGGCTTTGTGCGATGCAAACAATGAAACGAGGTATGTGGACCTTGTTATTCCCACAAACAACAAGGGGAGAAGGGCACTTGCGCTGATTTACTGGTTACTCACAAGGGAGACCCTTAAGGCAATGAATAAGATAAGTTCTGATGCTGAATATAAATTAACTGTTGAGGATTTTGAGGCACCATTGTGATGCAAACACCATGTGGAAAATCAGTGCTTTACTGTGACGGGAAACACTGCCCGATTACTGGTATTTGGTTTGACAAAGAGTGGGACTGTCCTGCTTATGCCCGCCCTCCAAAAAAGGCTGAAAAAGAGACCGAGGGCACAAGGGACTTATTTTGGTACATTTAATCTCCTTTCAATCTCCTCCTTGGCTTCCTTCTCAGTTACATGCTCCACAAATACAATCTTGCCATCAATCACAATTGTAGGCACATGGGTGAGCCCGAGTTCCTCAGCCCTCTTCCTGTTTTCCTTCACATTTATCTCAAAATACTCTACTTCTGGATGCTCTGCAAGTAGCCTTCTGAAAATTCTTTTTGCAGGCGGACAATCCGGGCAGGTTGGAGAGTAAAAAAGTTCAACTCTCATTTTCTCACATCAGCTCCTCAACAACCCTCCGGAGTTTCTCAACACTGAATTCCTCTTCCTCAAACGGCCTCTTTCTCATTCTATGGGGCAACGCAAACTCCGCTGCTTTAATTATGTCCTCAAGCTCAACTTTCAGCCTTCCGTTCCAGGCAGCAAGTGCTTTTGCAGTGCGTTCAATAATTATGTCTGCCCTGTGTCCATCCACACCAAAACTGAGAGAAATCTTTGCAATCAATTCCAGTTGTTCCATTGTAATTGTCACATCTTTCAGCATCTCCCTTGCCTTCTCAATTCTCTTTCTCAATTCCTCCTGCTGGGCCTTGTATTTCTCCCGGAAGGCTGCAGGGTTTGCATTAAACTCTTCCCTTCTCTTCACAATCTCCATTCTTCCATAGATATCCTCAACCCCTTTTACCTTCACCTGAAGTGCAATTCTATCCAGAAGCTGGGGTCTTAAAGCTCCCTCCTCAGGATTCATGCTACCCACGATTATGAATTTACCTGGATAGGAGACACTTACAGCTTCTCTTTCTACAGTCACAACACCCATCGCTGCAGCATCAAGCAGCACATCCACAATGTAATCATCCAGCAGATTGATTTCATCAATGTAGAGAATCCCACGGTTTGCCTCTGCAAGAATTCCAGGCTCAAATGCCTTCAGTCCCTGTGTGAGAATCTTCTCAATATCAATTGTGCCCACAACCCTGTCCTCTGTGGCGTTCAGTGGGAGTTCTACAACCCTTATCGGCCGCTTTGACACTGGAATTTCCACATCACCCTTTCCATATTTTTCCTTGCATTCCCAGCACCATTTCTCCTTATCTTTCGGGTCGCAAGAGTAGAGACAGCCAGAAATTACCTCTATTTCAGGCAAAAGCTCTGCAAGCCCTCTTACAGAAATGGATTTACCGGTGCCCTTCTGCCCCTGAATTAGAACTCCACCAATGTCAGGGTCAATTGCGTTAAGAATTAGGGCAAGTTTCATGTCCTC
>JAWACX010000205.1:0-3378 GCA_038896575.1 Thermoplasmata archaeon | reverse complement strand
CCAGTTGAACTGGAGATTAACTGTGCTACCTGCCCCCACGCTCACTCCCTGCTGTCCGACAATGCTCTGTGTACCCCCAGAGAGGTCATAAACCACAATCTCCGCGTTGGGCGCTACAGCACTACCAGTATTATTAACAACCACAGTTACGGGCACTGTTGACCCCGAAGAAACAAAGCCAGATAGGCCGATAATACTCACCGAAAGGTCCGGTAACGGAGTCCTGAGTGTGAGGTTAATCTGGAGTACATTCTCCCAGTAAGGATATGGCTTGAAGGACAGATTTTGCCAGTAAACTTCAGAGCCAAAGTAGACCTTCACGGTGTACATTCCTACAAAATAGGAACTCTGATAGGTTGTGGAATTGATTATGTCTGTAAGCAAAGTTAATGTTGCAAACCCGTCGTTGGTTGTGATTGCTGAACCTGAAAGGGTGCCGTTCAGGTAACCGTAGGCCTCCACACCCACACCGGAAACTGGTTGTCCATTCAGGTCTGTTACATTTACCACCAGGTATCTGTAAATACTCGCAGTTGCATTATCCCGTGCTAAAACAGCGTTCTCGCACTCAGGAAGTGTGGCATTGATCAATGTGCACACATCCATGCCTGAAAACTCAGAAAGATTCTCATTTATTGAGATATCCTTTCCAAAGAACTGATTTGCATGAATCTCATATCTTTGGGCAACAACCACATCATCAATGTACCATCCAATGTCGTTCTGGCTTTCATTTGCCACAAGGGTAAACCTTATCCTCACAATATTGCCCACATACTGGCTTATGTCAACCGTTGCCTTGGTCCATGCAGAGGTTGAACCCCTGTATCTCGCTATCTCAATCCAGTTTGTTCCGTCAATTGTGATTTCCACAGAGGCTGTGTCGTCAGCAAGTCTGTAGAACTGGTAGAATTCCAGCAACGCACTTGGAGCATCAATGAGTGAGATTTCTGGTGAGACAAGCAAATATGTGGTGGCATTCTCGTATTTTCCGTTTCCATCTTTGTCCAGAAGTTCTGTGCCGAACGAAACATTTCCAGAGTGCGGGGAGATGTACTTGGGTGTTCCTGCTTCCCAGGAGCCGTTTCGCAATGGCACTGTATGGTTTGACCACCTGGTTGTATCTCCTTCAAAATCCTCAGAAAGATAGATGGAACCTGGTTGCTGGTTGAGAGTAATGTTCACATTCTCCAGATAAATTCTTCCCACATTCAATCCAAGCAAACAACTCTCTGCAGATGCATCTCTGAGGTCAACACCTGAATTTCCATGGCCCATTATTGTAAGATTCCTCAAACTACCTTTTCTTGCAACAAGGGTAGCATTTTCCTCCATTGTTATCATCAGACTTTTCTCTGCGGTAATCACAGCATTGTTTGTTAGGTACAGACTCCCGTTTCCGCTCAGAATTATCTGATACTGATAATCCCTTACCTGAGAAATATTCAGTGTTGAGTTGTCCAGCGTGAGGTTTCCATTACCCTTGATTATTATGAAACCCGCATGAATGTAGGGATTTATGTCTCTCAGGCTACGATTTGGATGCGCAGGTGTGCCATCAATGAAGATGTCTGCACCCTCCCTATAAACCACAACTTCGTGGATGAGGAGGTTATTCTGTTCCACCAGCTCATAAACCTCGTTATTTGCATCTACCATAACCACGATTTTGTATCTCCCTGCGGTATTTTTCGTCCAGACCTGTGTGGGCAGATTCACGGTTTCTCCCACACCGAGGTGATTGCACTCTACAGCGGAAAACACGGTGCCTCCAGCCAGTGGATGCCCTTCATAAAATACCACACGGAAATGCGTGGCATTGGCTGTGCCCAGATTTGAAACTGACACATTCAAAAGGAGCGGTGTGTTTGCAACAATAATTTCTGGAGGAGACGCACTGAAACTCAGGGTAAGGTCTGGGTGATCAAGGATTTGAGCAAGTGAGATGTTCAGCGTTCTTCTGTTACTTTCTGCAGTGATGTTGGGGAATGCAGAAAAGCTCAGGTTATGGGTTGAGGTAATTGTTCCGTTCGCACTGTTGTATGTCATAGCCACCCTGTAGTTCCCGTACGGAAGCGAATTTGGCCAAAATGCGGCAGAGATGTTATCTGTGACCAGAGGAATGGTGCAGAAGCCACTTTCATTTGTAATATTGTAATTTCCCACAGTCCTTCCGAGGGTGAGAAGGGCATAGGGTGCATGGGGTGCAGTGCTCATGTTATTGAGGGCCTCAACCCTGGCCTGAATTGGACCCGGGACACCGTTGTAAGAGACATTTACATGGGCTCCAGATACCGGTAAGTCCTGGGCATCTTTTACAACCACATCCAACCATCTAAACAGATAGACCTCTGATGTGGCATCGGTGAGAATGGGGGTGTCTTCATGGTCCTGAGATTGCATTTCATTCACAGTGACATTCACGAAATACCCGAAACTGTTACTCCTCAGATTTATCCTGTTATGTTGAGGGTTGCTGTTGGCTTTCAGGTCCTCTGGATTCTGTGAAGATAAAAAGTCAACATCAAAGTAAGTGTTAATTGCGATTACCTGGCTATTCTCAAATATCAGGTCATACTGGTCCCTTTCATTCACACCAATGTAAACCTCCGCAAATATCACAAGTTTGTCCACATAAACATTTAAGCTCTCATTCAAGTTCTGATATCTTATCTGGAGGCTGGAGAGATTTCCGAATGTAGTGGAACCAATTGTGTAGGTTTCGGTTATATCAGAGGTGCGGTTGTTGGGTGCAATTGTAGTATCCTCCCAGGTAACACCACCATCAAAGGAAATCTGCAGCACGGTTGGAGAGATATATTCGGAATCTGTATGGTATGTTACCTCCAACCAGGCATTCAATACATTCCCAGTGTTTCCAAGTGGGTCAAAGTTTCTTATGTGCATCACTTCTCCAGGCTTAATCAAATAGTAGTTTCCGTCAGTGAAATTGAGTGGAGCAGTGTTAGGATTAGAAGTGTTGTCCAGAGTCCCTCTGAAAATTGGTTTCAATTCATATACAGCCTTTGCATAGGCATTTTCATAACATTTGTCCATGCTGGAATTGATAAACACAATCCGACTGTTCACTGCCCTGAGCACAGGGCCATCATCAAGGGCATCTCGCTCACTCGGCTCCTGGATCTGTGAGGGAGGAGTAATTGCAGAAAAGTTTGAGTTGATAAGGGTAAGATTAGAGGCTGAAATATTAAAGTAGCCTGGAAATGCAATTTTTGAGTTGTTGATGTAGGAATCACCAGCATTGTTCATTGAGATGTTGAAGAGCACATAAGGAAGAATCTGCCCAGTGCTAACTGTCAGTTGGGCATTTTCCATTATTATTTTTCCACCATCCTTAATTGAAAGCCAGTAATGGTG
>JAWACX010000204.1:0-3392 GCA_038896575.1 Thermoplasmata archaeon | reverse complement strand
TGTTGTTTGCGTAACCACAAGGTTCTCTTTGAAATTAATCTGGATTTCATCACCATCCACAAGAAGGTCTTTGAGGGGGCGATGGAGCCTGAGGGGAAGAATTCCGTTGTTCACACAGTTCCGGAAAAAGATTCTACCAAAGCTCTCTGCCAGTATGATTTTTATTCCCAGCGCTTTGATGACAAGAGCTGCCTGCTCTCTGCTGGACCCACAGCCAAAGTTTCTGCCGCTCACAATCACATCCCCCTCCCTCACACTCTGCCAGAAACTCTCCTTTAAATTCTCAAACGCAAAGACAGCAAGTTTCTGAATCTCCCTCTCAGCCAGTCTCTTCCCCGGGATTATTTCGTCTGTGGAGATATTGTCGCCAAATACCCAGACCCTGGCCTTCAGCATCTCTGGAAAAGGCCCTCTCATCAGTTCTGCCAAAGTTTTCAGGAATAAAAAATTAACTAAATGCACACCACAAAAAAATAAAAAAAGAAGGCAGGGAAAGATGTTCATTCTGAGTTCTTTTTTCTTTTAAACACGACATACGCAAGGGCAACACCAACTGCAAGCCCTATCCCGAAGGCTATGCCAATGTAGAGCAGGTTGACATCCTGCGAGGCTGCAAAAATTTCGAACTCATGGGTTGAGAAGTGGGGAATGTAGAGGTAGAGCAGGAGATTCCCTGCATCATCCTGCATTACAGCGTATTTTCCCTCTCCGTTCGCAGTCCCAAAGACCTCCTCAGGGGTAGCCTTCTTCATCTCTGCACCATCCATCTTTACTCTGATTCTTTCCATGTTCTGGATTCTGTTCTCAACCATCACCGCAACCACAGTCCCGTCCCCATCGCCCTCAACCCTCAATCTCAACCTCTCCTCACTCATCTCCATTATCTCTGCTCTAAGGTCTTCTCTGTAGGTTGCAATATCATCAAGCACAACACCCTCTCTCTTTGAAACTGAAATCTCAGCACCGAGTTTTCCATACCCGAACTGCATTTCAACTCTTGGATGCCCGTACCTGTGGAGGGTGTGCAGCCTGAACGAACTCTGGCCCGTGCTCAGAGACACACTAACCATATTCCCTGTTATGTTCATCGTTCCATTGCCGCAAATCACACTTCCAGTAAGATTTGTCCGTGTTGAGAGGAGCCAGGCTACCTTTGAGAATGTGTGGTTTCTGTAGGTGTTTGTTGGATAGAACTGGGAGGACACCAGATACTTGATTTCTGAAGCATTCCATACAATGTGGTGGATAACGCCTGCAGGGTTGTCATGGAGAATTATCATCCCATCGGCACCCCTGGCCATGAAAATACCTCCCATTATCCGCACTTCACTCACACCAAAATCTGGTTTTATGAAATCAAAGACTCTGTAGGTCTCTATTGTTCCATCCCTAGAATACACCTTCACGGTGTAATCTGTTATTTCCCCTGTGCTCTCATTAAATTTGAACTCCACGAATCTACCTTTTGCCCCGCCATCTGTATAATTTATCTTGCCAAAATACCTTGTCTCCTTACACCTTTGCTCCCAGATTGCGTTTCCATTTTCAGGTTGCGACCAGTTTATCCCGCCATTATTGGGGTAGGAATGCCCCGGGGTATCAGGCATCTGCATTGGAGCCGCACCTGCAACTGGGAAGAGAAGCAGGGCTGCAATTCCCAGCACCAGACAGATTTTCCATACTTTCCTTCCTGTCATTTTTTATCACCACAAATAAATCTGGTTGAGTATATATCTAATTTTTGGTGCAAAAACCGAACTGAATGGTACAAAACCAGAACAAGGTTAGAGGTTAAAATAGTCCCTCAACAAATCCTTGAGCTCTTTTATCTTCTCCTCCACAATCTTGCGTGTTTTTTGCGTTCTGGTTACTGCACTTGAGAGTGTATCAAACTCCTCTTTAACCTCTATGCTTTTGCCTCCAAGTGTGCTCAGAATAACATGTGCAAGGAGAGGATTCTTCTGGTTATAACCCCCTTCCTGAAGAATAACAAACTTCCCGAGGCCTGCCAGTCTGGATACTATCTCTCGATACCCGTTTGCTGTCAGCTTCAATCCCACATTTGGTTCTGAGAAATGGGCATCAAAGCCATTGAGGCCAAGGATCAAATCGGGTTTGTATTCCTTTATGAGCGGGACCACAAGCTCCTCCAGAACCATGAGGTATTCTTCATCTCCAGAGCCTGCTGGCATTTCCATGTTTGCTGTATAGCCCCTGCCCTCGCCATGTCCTATCTGGTAAAGGAAACCATCATGGGGATAGAAATCGTGTGGGTCTCTGTGGGCAGAAAATTTATAAATCTCAGGGGTTTCGTAAAATATCCTCATTGTTCCATTGCCTGCATGGGCATCCCAGTCAAATATAAAAACTCTTTTTACCTTTTTCATCTCCTGGAGGTAAGCAATTGCGATAGCTGCGTTGTTGAAGATACAGTATCCTCCGAATTTGTCTGCAGTTGCATGGTGGCCTGGCGGTCGGGTTAATGCATAGCCAAAATCCGCATCCTCGTCAAGAACATCAGTGCAGGCAGCAATCGCGGCTCCTGCAGCAAACTCAGCAGCGACCACTGAACCCCTGGACAGATAGGTTGAATCTCCAAGGAAGGTATTGCCCCGCTCTACTGTGTTCTTGATGAAGTTGAGGTAGCTCTCTTCGTGAATTCGCAGGATATCCTCTTCCATTGCTGGCTTCACCTTTTCCACAATCTCGAGGAAAGGCATCGTATCCTTTTTGGTAACCAGATATCTGTAAATTTTCTTTATCCTCTCTGGGTTTTCTGGGCTTGCACTTCCTGGAAAATGGAGTTCGTGCTCATTGCAATAGTAAAGATTGACTTTCACCACGCTCATAAGTAATGCAACCATACTATATCATTTTTTGTATTATCAACCTGCCCTGTGAACATCAAGATGCCAGGCATGGATGTTCACGATGCTTGGTTAGAGAAAGAAAAAAAGGAGGGGCCTCATGATAGTACAGGGGGAAGAAGACAAAATTAACTACACGATGTAGTAAATTATAAATACCTCCTCCCTGTAGGACTCTTTGTGATAACCATGAATGGAAAAATCAAATTCGGTCTGGCTTTGGTGCTTGGACTTCTGTTTGCTGGCACATTTGGAGTGCTCTGCATTCCAAAGACAGTTGCTACAGGAAATGGAGAGGGAGAAATTTCAATCGCAGTTGAGAAAACCTACTATGAAAGAGGGCAGAGTGTCACTTTCAGGCTCACAAACACCGGGAGTGTAGAACTGACTGACACCCCCTCTGTAACAATCCACAAGAAGGACGGTAGCTTTGTAGCTGCAGTGCACACATTGGCTGTGCTCTATACGCTCCAGCCCTCACAGTCAGTAAGTTTCCAATGGGACCAGAAGGATGGAACTGGAAAC
>JAWACX010000203.1:0-3446 GCA_038896575.1 Thermoplasmata archaeon | reverse complement strand
GAAAGCTCATTAAGGAGTTTTCTCGTGGATTTTGTTATCTCATTCAGAAGGTTCTGCTCACCCACTGTCACAACAATACCAAAATTGGCTGTGAATTAATATTCATTCCGTTCATTTATTGCAATTCCCTTCTTTTTGTATTGTTTGACCAATCAAAATCTCGTTGTGCCTATTACGCAATCTCTGGGAAGTTACCACACCCCAAAACTTCCGGTTAACTATATATACTGTTAATTCTATATAGGTATGGTATGAGCTATGTGCAATGGTCGGGGGTGATAAGCTGAAGTTCTGCATCAATCAGGTAGAAAGAGGATTTCGTGTGCTTCCAATGTTCCTCCTGGCTTTGCTTACCCTGCCTCTCTTCCCAACATCTGCAGCACCGCCAGATGAGAATCAGAACCCCACGGGTAATAATTTCCATCCTCTCGGGTGGGTAACTGTGGAGAGAATAGTAACCACACTCAATCCCAGTGGAATTCTCCACAAGGACGAACCGCAGAAGCCAGGGTGGACATACGAGGCAAATGTCACCATAAGGATTAAGGCAGAAGGAGAACCTTCTGTTTCCTCAAAACCCTTTGATGTAGTTTTTGTTATTGACCGCTCTGGAAGTATGTCTGATGCAGACCCAAACGACCTGAGAATTGCGGCAGCAAAAAGATTTGTGGATAAAATGGCCGCAAACGGGAGCGGTTGCAGAGGTGCTGTTGTTTGCTTTGAAAGCACAGCATTTCTTGTGAACAATCATCATCTCTCAACAAATTACGCGCAAATAAAGTCAGATATTGATGTTTGTGCTGGTGCAGGCGGTGGCACAAATTTTGAGGCAGCCCTCCAAATTGCAAACCCTGAGTTAAAAAATTTTGGTGACCTTCAACACACCTGGAATGAAATCTTTCTCACAGATGGATATGATAATGGCTATCCTTTCTGGGATGAGGTTCAGCAGGCAGCTTCCTGGGGTATCAGAATCTTCACAATAGGGCTGGGAAGCGGTGCTGATGCCAACACTTTGAGACAGATGGCCCAGCAGACTGGCGGAGAATATTTCTTTGCCTCAAGACCTGAGGACCTTGATCAAGTTTACGACAAAATTTATTCTTTAATGGTTGACTATACTGCAATAGAGGCTGTCGGGGCAACACCAACAATCCAGGATAAACTTGCCGAGGGAATTGAAGTTGTACCAGGCTCTGTGACAAACAATGGTGTGGTTTCGGGCCAGACAATAAACTGGTATGTGCAGAAATTGAACATAGGGCAGACCTGGGAGGCAAGTTACAGAATAAAGGCGAGCAAGTATGCACATAACGGAATGCCAGTCGGGGCTCCTGATGCAATAATATACTACAAAAATGTTTCAAGTGGAAATGTGGAGACAAAGCCAATTCCCCAGGGAAGCATTTGCGTCCATGGGGCTCCCTCTGTAACCTTGACCGCTGATAAATCCCATGCAAATCCTGGAGAGAAGATAAAGTTCACTGCTGAGGCAAACGACCCTGATGATAAGGTTGTGGATAACGCAGGAAATCTAAAGGAGGGGATAAAGGAGTATTTCTGGGATTTTGGTGATGGTGTGACAAATACAACTGCGGAGAATTTCATCTTCCATATTTTCAACGATGTGAAAAACTACGAAGTGAAGGTAACTGTGTTTGATTATGATGGTTTTAATAGAACTGCAGGTAAAATGATATACCTTGTTGAACCCGTGCCACCACCACCGCCACCTCCACCACCGCCGCCTCCACCACCACCCCCGGGTATGCCTGTACTTGCTCCCCAGACAATTCCCCTGAATGTCCCCCTTTCAAATCCAATAATGAACCCTCTCTCTGTCACAACACCCACGGGCGTTGTGAATCCCCAGCTCATCACCCAGGCGACTGTGCAGGGTGTGATTAATCCCACGGCATTGCCCAATGTTATTGGCCTGCTCCTGGGTATGGGAATAATGGAAAGGGTTAAAGTGAAACGGAAGATGAAAGCAATGGCTGTGGCAACAGGGGCTCCAAAAACAGATTAAGGTGAGAGAGAAAAGGGCGAAGTTTAATATATTCTTATCCCTTTCTCTTTTCGGTGAGGTTGATGCAGAAGCATATAATGGAATTTGAGGAAATTCATGCAACTGACATACCCCTTGTTGGTGGAAAGGGTGCAAATCTCGGAGAGATGTTAAACGCAGGGATAAATGTCCCTCCAGGGTTTGTCATCACCGCACAGGCATATGCAGATTTTATGGAGAGTGCGGGACTTCTGGAAGAAATAGAAGAGCTGCTCTCTGATGTGGACTTTGAAAATACAGAGGAACTTACGGAGCGCTGTAACGAAATCAGGAAAAAAATAGAGGGTGCAAGAATTCCCGCGAAGCTGGCGAAGGAAATTCTGGAACATTATAGAAACTTCATGAAAAAATACAGGGTTGAGTTCGTGGCTGTGCGTTCTTCCGCAACAGCAGAGGATTTACCGGATGCAAGTTTTGCAGGGCAACAGGAGACTTATCTCTACATTCAGGATGAAGTGGATTTCGTAAATGCTGTGAAAAAATGCTGGTCCTCGCTATTCACACCCCGTGCCACATATTATAGGCAGAAAAAGGGGTTTGAGCATTCAAAGGTTAAGCTGGCTGTTGTTGTTCAGAAAATGGTGAATGCCACGCACAGCGGTGTGATGTTTACCTCTGAACCAACAACCGGAGAGAAAAAGTGCATTATCGAGGCAGTTTACGGGATAGGTGAGGCAATAGTAGGGGGCAAGGTCACACCAGACACATACATTGTGGACACAACCTCAATGGAAATCCTATCAAAGGAAATAGGGAATCAACACCTGATGGTGGTAAGGGGTGAGAATGGAGGAACGATAGAGGTGGGAATTGATGAGGAGCAGGGAAGCTACCAGAAAATCCCGGATGAGAAAATCATTGAGATTGCTGAGATTGGAAAGGAAATTGAGGAACATTATGGGAAACCGATGGATGTTGAGTGGGCAATGGAAGGAGATGTGGTTTACATAGTTCAGGCAAGGCCTGTTACCACAATAAAGAAGGAGGAGCAAAAGAAAGAGGAAAGGCAGGAGGGCAAAATTCTCGTGAGGGGCCTGCCTGCCAGCCCAGGCATAGGTGCAGGTATTGTGAAGATTGTGCACGACCTCAGCGATCTGCCAAAGGTGAAAGAGGGGGACATACTTGTTACGGTGATGACTACACCAGACATGGTACCCGCAATGAGCAGGGCAAGAGGAATTGTTACTGATGAAGGGGGAATGACCTGTCATGCAGCGATTGTCTCCAGAGAACTCGGAATTCCTTGCATTGTGGGCACAAAGACAGCCACGCAGGTGCTGAAAGAAGGGATGGAGGTGACTGTAGATGGAAAGCTTGGAAATGTGTATGAGGGCCTAATCGCTCCAAAAGAGGAAAAGGCTCAGGTGGTGCAGGAGGC
>JAWACX010000202.1:0-3450 GCA_038896575.1 Thermoplasmata archaeon | reverse complement strand
GCAATTATGCAGAGGTCAAAGAGGTAGAGGAAAACCAGTGCGTTCCCCTGAATTATCATGAACTGACTGAGCGAGAGCCAGAGACCTTTTATGAAGAATACCAGGAATCCAATGCTCAAAATAAGCAATCTTCTGCTCCGGATTCTCCAGTATGTCAGGGCTGAAAGCAGGAAGAGCACTGCACTGAAAACCAGAATAACACCAGCAGCAAATGCAGTAACTTCCAACATGCCACCCCATCACAATAAAAATAAAAAAATGTTTTTATTTTAGATTTTTTTGTTTTCGCCTTCCGTTCCTCTGCAGGTACCAGATTGCTGCAAGCACTGCAACCGCCACAAGGATTCCACACCCGAACCAGAGAGCAATGTTAACTGGCGACTTCCCGAGAATTTTCACCAGAATTGTGCCAATCACCGTGGTAATTCCGTCCGTTGCTTCTACCGTAACCACTTCCTCGCCCTGCCAGTTCTCAGGGGCTTTGAGGAGAAGTTCGCCAGTTGCTGAATTATAGAGTGCTGAAATGTATTTTGTCTCTCTCACGCCAAACATAATTTTCCTGCCCTGGGGCACAGCAAACAGTGTTGTGAGGCTAAGCCGGACCTCTGAACCGGGTGAAAGCGTGAGTTCCTCTGTTCCAGTAAACCTGGGTGCAATGGAGAGTTCCTTTGGTGGTGAAATCACATAGGCTCTTTCAGTGCCATTGCCCGGGAAACCTGTATCATTGGCCAGTTCTCCGAGAATTATTTCAAGAGAGAGGGTTGTGCCATGGTCCAGCTCAACAAGGCCATAGTAGCCTCCATGAGATGGATGGTATGCAGAGAGTACATACTTGCCTGCTGGCACCGCAAAGAAGAATTCTCCGTTCTCATCTGTCTCTGTGTTTGCAAAGTAGTAGCCGTAGGTGGCATTTATTGGCTCTGTGAAGTTAGAGGGTTTTATGTCCACAATTTCCCAGAAGGTGTAGGCACAAACATAGGCCCCCTTCACCCTTTGCCCCTGCTCATTGTAAACTGTGCCAGTTATCCGTGCATCTGGCTCTGCCTGTTTCTGAAGGGAGATGTTCAGCCAGAGTATTGTGTTCGCCTCAACATAAACTGCCTCAGAGTAGGGGTAGAAACCCTCAGCAAAGACTGTAAGGAGAAGCCAGCCTGCAGGCACATCCACAGCATAGTTTCCCGCGCTATCAGTCACTCCCGAATACCTCCATGCACCAGGATAACTCCCATTGTAACCAGGTTTCACAGAGCCTATCACACCGTTAGCTGTGAGATCATCAATACCTGCAAAGTATTCGCACACAAATTCTACCACTGCTCCTGCAACCGGTCCTTGTTCAGAAACAATCTTTCCCTGGACTTTAGACACAATCTCTGGCTCTTTGAATGGAATTAAACCAATGTCCAGCTGCATTGTTGTGTTCGGAGGCACATTGACTGAGGTAGCATATTCATAATAACCTTCAGCGTAGGCGTGGAGCACAAGAATTCCGCTGTACACCTTCAGTTCATAGTTACCATCCACATCTGCCATCGCCGATGTTTCAAGGGGATAGTACACTCCCTCAATATTACTGACTTCGCACCAGGCATGAATTGTAGCGTTAGCAATCGGGCTTCCATCTGACTGATTCAGCACCCTTCCCTTCAGAACAGAATCTGGCTCGGGTATGGGGTCAAGGGCCACCTCAACATAGAATGAGCCATTTGCATCGCCAATAGTTAAGGTGAGGCTTTTTGGGATGTAGTTCTCTGCATAAACATAGATGTAGTAGGTATCTGGAACCACATGCAATGCAAAATTTCCATTCGCATCTGTTTCACCATAGAAATACCAGGTCTCATTGTCTAATGTGCCGTTATAATTCATCTCGCCAAGTCGCCTTCCTGTTATTGAGGCACCAGGTATCGGTGCTAAATTTTTCCCGTCCACCACATGCATCGAAAGATTCACTCGTTCTGCTGCAGGAAACAGGGAATCCGTTATCCCAGATGTCAGAATTTTGTATCCCTCACCCTGTTCGGTTGCACTCACGGCTCCATACAACCCTGCAATAAGCAGGCAGAGCATCAAGCCCGTTGCTCCAATTCCGCTCCATTTGTGCATGTTTATCACCTCTGCTTTCTTTATCCCTTGATTTATATATTTGAATTTTGGAACAAACATTGAAGGAGTTAATCTAAATATAATCACCCGTTATCCCTTTTCCATGCAGGCGAAAGTGCTACTTGTTGGTGGTGGTGGCAGAGAGCATGCAATTGCCAGTGCTCTTCATCGCACAGGTGCAAAAATTTTTGCAGCGATGCGAAACAGAAATCCAGGCATCCTCAGAATCTCCGAAAAAGTAAAAATTGTTCAGGAAACCGATTTAACCAGTGTGACAGAATTTGCATGCGGGAACAATGTGGATTTTGCAGTTTGTGGCCCTGAGGAACCTCTTGTGCATGGACTTGCTGATGCCCTCCTGCTGAAGGGTATTCCAACTGCTGGCCCTGTGCAATCGGGCGCTAAAATAGAAGGCTCCAAACTGTTTGCGAGGGAGTTGATGGAAAAACACAGAATACCTGGATGTGTGAGCTACAGATTTGTGGAAAATCTGGAGGAGCTGGAAACTGCATTTAACGAGTTCAATGGAAATATCGTGATTAAGCCCATTGGGTTGACGGGCGGCAAAGGGGTGAAGGTGATGGGTGAGCATTTGCACACGATTGAGGATGCGAAAAATTATGCAAGGGAGATTATTGAAAAAAGGATTGGTCAGAGCCAGAGCTTGCTGGTTGAGGAAAAGGTTGATGGAGAGGAATTTACGCTCCAGGCTTTTGTAAACGAGAAATCTGTTTGCTTTTCGCCGCTTGTGCAGGACCACAAGCGATTGCTGGAAGGTGACTCTGGCCCGAACACTGGAGGCATGGGCTCTTACTCCTGCGAGGATTTTTCATTGCCATTTTTAACTCCAGATGACTTGACCATGGCTAGGGAGATAATTGTCAAAACAGTGGAGGCACTGGAAACATAAAATTTGTTTGAAAATTGAAATTTTCTGATGATAGAAACCTTTATACATAACATATTATATATCCCCACCGATGGAAGAGCCTGAACCGACAACTGGCCTCGCTGGCTTATTAGCCGGCGTTAAATACATTCAGACAAAACTTACGGATTTCATTAGTGATAATGGAGAGGTTATTGAGATTACGGACAGACACGAATTTGTAAAGAAAAAGAAGGTAGAGTATCTTGGGATTGAGGTCCCGCCTTCTGTGCTTGTGATTGATGCCAATGGCTGTTTGGCCATGGCAAAACCAAAATGTCCCAATTGTGGTAGCCTTGAAATAAGAAAAAACGGGACGAGAACGAGAAATCCTCAAACAATTACTGGCACAAAAATTCCAATTAAAATCCAGAAATACCAGTGCGCAGATTGCAATGAGAATTTTGAGCCTGATC
>JAWACX010000201.1:0-3460 GCA_038896575.1 Thermoplasmata archaeon | reverse complement strand
CTTGCCATAACCTATTTCCATACAGGCCTGGATGTTGCCCTCGCTGCCTCCCTTTATGGCATAATAAAATCCTTCGGGATAACAATTGCAGTCCTCTTCACCATGTACCTGATCTTTCTTATGAAGGAGGCAAATGCGCTGGAGGTAATCTCAGCGGCAATAAAAAGGGTTGCGGCCACAAGAGAGGAGCAGGCAATCTTCATTGGCGTGGGTTTCGGCTCGTTTGTCACATCGCTGGGTGTGGTAACTCCCTCCCTTTTCCCACCATTGCTCATTGCCCTGGGCTTTGACCCATTTTCCGCGGTTTCCATAGCAGTACTTGGTTACAATGCAACCACTTCCTTTGCGTTGCTCTCAATACCAGTAACGCTACCAGCCTCGCTTTTTAGCATAGACCCTGTGCTCCTTTCCTACAAAATCTGCCTCTATCTGCCTGTGCTCTCAACACTCATTTCGTTTGCGATGCTCTACATAATAGGAGGGTTCAACTCTGTAAGAAGGGGTTGGTTCCCGGCCATTGTCTCAGGGCTTTCCATAGGCATTTCTGCCCTTGTTTTTGTGCTTGCTGGTGCACCTGTGCTTCTCATCGGAGTTCTTGCAGGTGCCTTCACAATGTTCGTACTCTACATTCTCGCTGCCTCAAAGCACACAAGTTCTGAAAAATTTGAGATGAAAAAATTCCTCCGGGCAATCTCACCATGGCTCGTGCTGATTGCGTTTGCACTGGTGATAAGCGTGCCCCAGATTACCCAGGCACTGAAGGCAGTGGACGGCCCGGCCTTCTACATCTTTGACAAGGCAGTTGATTTTGATGTTCTGATTCAAATCTACACCTGGATTTTCCTTACCTGTTTGATTGCCATTCCATTGCTAAAATTGAAGTCAGGGCAGGTAAAGAAGGTGACAAGGCTCTGGGCGGGCAGAATTCTCCAGCCGTTCCTGGCATACTCACTCTTCTTTGCAATCGCCTACATAATGGCCTGGAGTGCAATGGATGTGGTGGATGGAAAGCTTGTGCCTGGCGCTGCATACAATGAGTTCAACATGAATGTGGTTGTTGCGAATGCCCTTGCTGGCGTCTTCGGTGCCTCTTTCGTCTATGTAGCTGCCTGGCTTGGCCTTTTCGGTGCGGTTGTTGGCGGTAGTGAAGCGAGTTCAAATGTGATGTTCTATCCAATCCAGAAAAACATAGCTCAGAAAATCGGGTTGACTGAGAGTCAGTTCCTGACCACATATGCGGCCCATGCAAACGGTGGAGGCATAGCCAGTGCAATAACTCCTTCAAAAATCAACAATGCGGTGGTGACAATAGGCGGTGATGCCGGACTGGAGAGCAGGGTGATGCGGAAACACCTGGTTGCCGTGGTGGTTATAACAATAATCACAGGAATTCTTAACGCACTCTTCATCGCCTGGAATTTGTGAGGATACCTTTTGGAGGTCTTCGCTAGCTTCTTCTAGCACGGATTCTTCCCTGCCAAAAAATAACTGGAATTATCAAGAATATGAGGACATGAATACCTTCGTCTATCTCTGCATGATAGATTGCTGTGAGAGAATCTTGACTGCTGTTTTCAGCCCATAATGTAAGTGCGGAACTCTTGTTTGTGACCACAAGACAGCCAGGATAAACTCTGACCGTTCCATCATTGTCGTTAACCCTCAGTGGAGAAAGCCAGGTTTGGCCATTGTTTGTGGTATTTGAGTATGAAATATTTGCTTTTGTTCCCGTGATGTTGATAAATGCAATGTTTGCGAATGCACCGTTTGCAGCCACTGACGGGAAGAGTTCATCATTGGTTGAAAGGGCGACAGCAGAGAGACCCGGGCTTGTGGCAAATCCATCAGTAGTCCAGAAACAGTAGATGTCGCAGTCGTTGGAGGAGTATTCATCCTGAAACGCTACATATCCATAGTTTCCACTTATGGAAAGAGAAGGATACATCTCATTCTCCGGCCACGGGGTATACCAGCCCTTCCAGCTCCCAATTCCGCTTGCATTATAATACCAGGTTATGTTGTAATTTCCACCAGTTTCATTATGGAACGCGATAAAAACATGCTCGCTATTTATACCCGCACATGGGTTCCTTTCATCAGTTGTTGGTCTGCTGAAGTAGTAGTAGCCATCCCAGCTATCTCCTCCATCTGTGGAATACACAAACCCAATATCATATTTGCCAGGATTTGTGGTGCTCTCATTTTCATAGAAGATGAACACAGTATCATTATAGGCAACAATTGAGGGATTTTTCCATCTTGATGCATCCCAGCCAGGAATATAATATTCAGCCCAGACATTGTTGGTGTATTTCCCGAATGAGAATGTGGCATTTTCATAGGCAACATAAATATTCTGCGTAACCGGGTCTATACAGATGGATGGATTGGTAACATTGGTTGTTGTGCCGTTTTTGCTCCATGCAATGGGCCATGCACTTGTAAGTCCCTCTATACCTGCCCTAACAAAAACTCCGTGTGATGTTTCAGAATTGTTTTGCTGGTATGCAACATAAATTGTCCCGGTTGCAGCTACACAGGCAGATGGATGGCTCCCATTTAGTTCCGGAGAGGTGCCAAGGATATTTGTGTCTGAGGTAAATGGTGCATCAAAGATTTCAATTCCTCCTGATTTGGTCTCCTCCACAGAAGAAACAACAACTTTTGTTTGGGCATCTGGTAACGGGTCAACTGTTACCGTTGCACTTGCCCTTCCTATGGGATTACTCTCATTTGTATAGTCCTTGTTCTCCTTCCAGTCGGATGTGACAAATACCATTGAGGCATTTTCATCTATCATCAGCTTCACTTCAATCTGGTAGTTATCAATTTCTGCTGCCACATACCCGGCAAATTCCCAATCTCCAGAGGCACTAAAAAGAAAATATTTCTTTGAAAGAATCTTTCCATTTTTGCCGTTGATTTCTACCAAATAATTTGCAAGAATGTGCCCTATCTTGTAGCCGACTGGAGGTGAGCCCTTCTGAATGTAGATGCGGACAAAGTCTGTAGCATTCAGTGGTGGCGAAGGAATCACGCCACCTCCACCAGACCCTGAAATCTTGACTGGGCCAGTGTATGGCACATCAATTCCACCGAGCAAATTTTGTTCAACTGAAAGGTAGAGATTAATGGTTGAATCTTCCCTCACTGCCCCGAATTTCTTGATGTTGTACTGAGCAGGAGCATCGTCCTCATCATCCTCAAGTTGCTTGCCTCTCCAGTCACCAAAAGCTCCGTCTATTTTTATTCTAGCAGGGGCACTTTTCACATACGAAACTTTCGCTTTACCCGCATCCTGGCTCTCTATTACACTCACCACTCCTTCTGCTTTCACACTCTCTCTGCTATCAATTTCTATTCCCACTGCACTCTCCGGCAGATGGGCACTGGCATTCAAGTAAAACACAATTTCTGTTTTTGTTTTCGTAATCAATGTGTTGAAACCAATCTCCTTTGC
>JAWACX010000200.1:0-3460 GCA_038896575.1 Thermoplasmata archaeon | reverse complement strand
AACTATGGGGAAAACGGTGTAAACGGTGCAGCGGGAGAGATTATAAACCCAACACCTGGGATTCCTCCGAATCCAAGAACAACATTTACAGCAATGCAAACCTATTCCCCTTCTGGCTCCTACCTCTCGCCAGTCTACGATGCAGGGAGAATCGCATTCTGGCGGGAACTCAACATCACATACGATACCCACTGGGTAGGCACAAGCATTGATGTATATTACAAGGTGTGGAATGATACAGAGCCAGCAACATGGAGCTATCTCTCAACTCTCTCTGGTGGTGATGGAGTTTCCAATGTTACTCTCCATCTTCCTGATTCAGCCTTCGGCAGATTCCTGAGATACTTTCTTACCCTGAAAACCACTGCCCCGCTCTGTCCAGGCTGGCCTTACTACAGGGCTGTTAGACTTGATAACAGGGCAAATCCAGAAACCCTGTGGAATTACACAGTAAATCTTACCCTGGACACTGCATCCTTGATAGCACAGGGAAAGATGAGGAGTGATTGCGGTGACATCCGGTTCACAGATGCAAACGGAGTTCAAATTCCATACTGGATTGAGAGTGGAATCAACACTAACACCACATTGATATGGGTTAAGGTACCTCTGATTGTAGATGCCACAACTACTACAATTTACCTTTTCTACGGAAACCTAAGTGCCCAGAGTACCGCAAATGCAAGCCAGACCTTCCTGTTCTTTGATGATTTTGAATCCGGAAATCTAAACAACTGGTCTACAGTGAGTGACGGTATCTGGAACATCTCTGGGGTATCGCATCAGGGCAATTACTCAATGGTGGCAAATGGGTATCCTGGCAATGGAACAAAATACATTGTCGCAAAGAATCTCAGCATCAGGAATGTGGTTTTAGAATCCTGGTGGCGGCTGAGTAACATCTCGGGCACAGATGTATCCCAGTGTGTGAGGGCAAGCAACGGAGTGCCAATCAACGACTATGAAGTAAACTGGGAATTGAGCGACTGGGCACTTGCAAAAATGCTCAACGACAATTGGCAAAGCGTCAACTCAACCACCTCAAGCCCGCCAAATCCAAACACATGGTTCAAAGTGAGTGTAATTATAAACGCCTCGGAAATGAAATTCCTGATAAATGATTCCCAGATTCTCCCGGCTTCCGGCTGGCAGAACATGGGCAACGAGATTCCGAATGGGAGTATTGCCCTCAGGACCTGGCGTGTACCTTCTGGCCATTACTGGTGGATTGATGATGTGCGGGTGAGAAATTACACAGAGCCAGAACCAGCTGTGCATCTCAGGGCAGAGCGGACTTCCAGTAACTCACCCACTGTTTACAGTATCAATCTCACCTACCACAAACCCAAACTCCTGATAAAGAAAGTGGAGTTCCCGCAATCAGGTAAACATCAGGTCGTGCTCTACAACAATGATACCATACCGATTCTCTACAAAAATCTCTATCTTAACGCAAGCAATGGTAATTTCCTCCTACATGAGCTTTCCCTGGCACCGCATTCGGAAACAATTGTATACCTTGATGAGTTTTTCTTCAACAATCCCTCAGTCGCAGGAGATTTCCTTTTCCTCAACGACTCTACCGCTGGTATCCATGGTAAAGCCCCAAACGGAATAATTGATTTCGTGAACTGGACTGATTCTAGCGGAAACCCACCACCTTCAGATGGCGGCATTGCTTGGGCAAATTTGGAATGGAAGGACGGGCCTGTGGACCTAAGTATCGCACACCAGCTACCAGAAGCCATGAATCGCACTGAGGTTTCCGGGATTCCAAATGACAATGACATAAAGGAGGACTGGTATGTAGGCGAGGCCTCCTACCTTGCACCACTGGCCAGCATTTTCCTGTATCTCCTGTGTTCCCGAAAGACACGGAAGTTAAAGCGTTTGTAGATACTGAGTGCTGGCAGATTGTAGGAATCAGTGCCGAGATAAAACTTCCGCATCCCTCTTGTAATCAGATACCGCAGTGCCCCTGCTAGCAAATGTTTACCTATTCCCAGGTTTCTCCATTCTGGCAAAACACCCAGCGCACGAATTTCACCCCCATCCAATCCCCCAGGCTCTTTCTCCTCATGTGCCCAGGCAGCAACAGTGCCCACAATCCTGTTTTTGAACTCTGCAAGGAAGTAGCCGTTGAAATCCACATAAGCTGGGTAGATGTATTTCTCTGCA
The DNA here is from genome assembly GCA_038896575.1 of Thermoplasmata archaeon. Lineage (GTDB taxonomy): Archaea > Thermoplasmatota > Thermoplasmata > Lutacidiplasmatales > SKW197 > SKW197. The sequence continues at coordinate 1,282 of JAWACX010000200.1, read as the reverse complement.
AATTCCTGGAAAGAGTAGGGTTGCCAGTTTGGTTCTGTGCTGAAACAGAGATTCACCAACTCGTAAAACTTCTCAATTTCATTTCGCTCAATCTTTCTTATCCTGAGTCCCTCTGTGTTTTTAAGCTGGGGCAACTCTGTGTCCTCTTTCACCATCCAGTATCCGCTTGAAACATAAGAGAAACCCATACCTTCTATGATTTCCTCAAGTTCCTTATTCTGACTTACTGTCATCTGCATCTCTGCAAATCCGTATTTTTTCAGTCCTGGCTCTGCTGCGTTCAGGAGTAAACCCACTGTTTCCTTTTTCTGGTGCTCCGGAACTATGCTCACCCTGATTCCCACAGCACCGTCCCTGAGAACACCATAGCCCACATCCACAGAAGCAAGCAGCTCTCCTACAATTTCTCCGTTGTGAAGCAACACAAAATGAAGTTCTGGATTGTAGTAGGGCTTTCTCATGTACCGCCTGATGTAGCCCTCCGGCTCAAGGAATGCAAATTTTGGCTCTGTGGAAATTTTTCTGAGCATTGCCGTTATCTGCTCCACATCTCCCAGCGTTGCTCCTCTCACTCCATAGCTCATTTTCCAAACCTTCTCTTCCGCATCTGATAAGCCCTTATTGCCCTCAAGAGGTCAATTTTCCTGAAACCTGGCCAGTAAACATCCACGAAGTAGAGTTCAGAGTATGCCATTTGCCACAGCAAGAAATTGGAAATCCGCTCCTCACCAGATGTGCGGAGAATCAAATCCGGGTCTGGCAAATCCTTTGTGTAGAGTTTACTGGATACAAGCTCCTCGGTAATGTCATCCAGCGAGAGTTTTCCCTCCTTCACCTCTTTGGCTATCTCCTTGATTGTATCAATTATTTCCTGTCTTCCACCATAGGCCACAGCAAGATTGAAAAAGTAGGAGTCATAGTCCTTTGTGCGTTCCTCAGCATATTCAATTGCAGATACCAAGGATGGGGGTAGAAGCTCCCGTTTTCCAATAACCCTAACACGAATTCTGTGTTTGTGCACTCTCTCATCGTCTCCAAGCTTTCTGAAATTTTCCTCAAAAAGATTTATGAGTAACTGTACTTCTGCACTGCTCCTTGTGAAATTTTCTGTGGAAAAGGCATAGACTGTGAGGATTTTCAGTCCTATTTCCAGACACCAGCCCAGCACCTCTTCCAGCTTATCCCTGCCCATTTTATGACCCTCTGTTGGGTCAAGCCCGAGCTCCTTTGCAAATCTTCTATTTCCATCCATGATTATTGCAATGTGCTGGGGTAAAGGGTG
>JAWACX010000199.1:0-3483 GCA_038896575.1 Thermoplasmata archaeon | reverse complement strand
CTAAAGTTCAAAATTTTATGAGCATCCTGAAAAGAGAAACATTGATTGGCGAACTCCCACGAAAAAGAGGACGCAGGGAAATTGAAAGGATGGCACACATCGCCATGATAGGTCTTATAATGAGGCACTTGGTTAGAATTCAACTGGGAACATGGATGTATGGAAGGAAATACCTCAAAAAGAGATGTGTTCCATCCTGGGGCAAATGGAACACATTGCGAACGCATCATTGAGCTCGTCAATGTAAAACTCTGCCCAGTTTGCTTCCTTGTGCAACCAGTCTTCACCAATCCAGAAGTGGCATGTAGCATTCCAGTTATGATGCATTCTGAAGGGTCCATACATACGATATTCATGGTCCAAAAACCCTTCCATACGATATTATAAGGGTAGACTCTCCTGTTGTATAGGGGCACAATTTCCCAAGAGAAGTTCCGTTAGAACTTTCACATATAGTTTGCTGATTGTGATGCCAGAATTCTAGCACTAGTTCAAAATAAATCGTACGGTTTTCCTTGGTAAATACATCAATTCTTGTTATGTATTTCTTATTAGCTTCACTATAATCTTCCATTTTAATCAGCCTACTAAATGAAAATTGTCCAATCTCCCCATTTGATGCATACTCTATTTTCATATTTCCCTTCCCTTGGATAAAAAGACACCATTCGCTGGAACGATTAATTAGGTTTACTATGCCATCTCCCTTTACCGAAAGGGAATACATAAATCGCAGTGGTTTACCAGTTTTTTCATCTATTAGACATGGTGAGATTAAAGTATAGTTTATTTCTTTTTCAGCGTATATGTTAATCTCAAACTTGTATGAATCCGGAGTATATGGAAATAGAAATGAGCAATACCATATAAATAATCCAATAGCAAATGTGAGGACTACAACCACAACAACAATTAAAATCGTTTTGAGAAGCTTTCGAAATCTCATAAATCATCTCCTCCTCATGGGCCTATACACCCGCATTTAAATATGTCGGAAAGTGTTCAAAAATTGTATTCCATTCGGATTCCAAATACCATGTGTCATGGAGAATATAGAGATAGTTCATGCAGCTATGATGTGTGGGTGGCCCCCAGCCGTTACCGTTTCCCATTAACTCATCAGGATACAGTCCGAGAACATGCCCAAGTTCATGCATAAATATTCCAGCCTGACAAGTAGGCGGGTCTCCTTTTATAAACCAGTAAATTGCCCACCCTGGTGGTCCTAAAAGAAGAAGAAGGTCAGGAACGGATTTATGCCAATTTGCATCTCCTATGGTTATTTTATTGTTGGATGCATGCCCAAGATGCCCATTTGAATCATGACAGAACAAACAGTAGACAAATACATGATTTCTTATCTGTGCAAACCTTCCCTGATAAGGGATGTTCCCTATTTTTGTTGTATCTTCATGAGGGATCTTCTCACCACCGCCGCCCAGACATCCATCGTCTATGTGAAGCCTTACATTATGGGATGCAAAATAATTTACAAGGATTTTCTTGGTATCCGGGAAAATCATATGGCCGTCACACACTTTTACCCAGAATCCAAACGGACCAATTTGGACATAAATGTATTTTGGTGCCATTTCGTCCACCTCCACATATATGTCCTTTATCAGCGGGTCTGGGAGCTCTTTCATACTTCCTGGTATATATCCAAAACATAAAACACACTCATAGAATATACTGCCACTATAAATTGTGTAGTATTTACCATTTTCATAGAAAATATAACAACTTCCACCAGGATTCCCTATTTCACCTGGCACTTCATTTTCATCGTAGCGGTGGTCTCCATCCAGATCCCGCCATCCATCTACCAGACCATCTTTGTCAGTATCTACGGAGTAGGGAGATGTAGAGAATAAAATTTCTTCACAGTCAAACAAGCCATCACGGAGATTTGCAAAACTCACAGAGTAGTCAGAATTTTTATAGGCAACACCGCTACCACTTCTTGTTTCCTCCCCCGCTGAACTACTGGCATATATTGTAAATCCCACATTAATTCCCATTTTTTCCCTGTTTACATTCTGTATGTCCACAAACCAGGTATTTACAGAGTTAGGATATTGTTGACCATCTTTCTCTCCACTTGTTCCATCACTGAAGGTGTATTTTACCTTGTTATTTCCAATGGGAGTTTCCGTTGTAGTCCATTTTATTCTGAAATACACTTTATTAGAGTATGCTATGTCATATGTCCCCCAACCAGTGATTCTCATCCTTGTTTTTCCACTTCCAGTTGCAGTTAGCGTTACTCCACTGTAAACGGATGAAACTGTGAAAGAGTATGTTGTGGAGGGACTAAGCCCTGTGACCCATGCCGTATGTGTCTTTCCATCACTGCTCGTGGTTGCAGTTACAACTTTGTTTGCAATTGTCACCTTGCTACCAGAAGCAGGCGCATTCGTCTGCCATACTATCTTTGCACACTCGTACCAATCTGAATTACTTTGATGAGAAGGCGTCCATATGATTGATGTTATTTTTGGAGAGGTGTAGGTAAAATAGTATCTGGGAGACTTTTCGTGAGCTTGAGCTATGCTAAGCAAAGCCCACCCATTACCCCTTGAAAGTTCACTTTTGTTCTTCCCGTATTCTTGTTTACTTCCCACATTGGCACACATTCTCATTCCACCATCTTTTGCCTAGCTTCCTGCAAAAATACCAGGAAAATACAAAGGTAAAGAATGTGAGACTGCTGATAAAGATAGATACGGCTACTAGACCCAGTTCACTTGAATCGTAGTGCTCATAAGCTGCACCGTGTTGAGCATAAATAAATGGGAGTGCGAGAAGCATGGAGGGAAGGAAACCAACGAGAACGCCTATCGTTCCACCAATGCCTCCCAAAGAAAAAATTTTGTATTTTCTGTGCTGACAGGTGGAAAAAATGAGGGGTAAAAGAAGAGGAGCGAAACACACAATATCACAGATGGAAGGACATTTATTGGTAAGGGTCACCGTTGCTAGAAAAGTAGCTAAAAAGCATCCCAAAGCACTTGTGTAAGGGCCATAGTAGTCTAGTTTCTTTCTTATCCTCTCATCCATACTATAACACCCTACGATGAATAAAAAGAAAAAATCTGCCATTGGGTATCATCATATCCTCTCTTAAAACTCAGATTATCGTGTAGAATACCAAAGTGTTGCTCAGCCTGCCACCAACCCCAAGCCCCCGTATTCTCGTCTCTCAATTCATACCAACAGCTCAACAGCATTTTGTTTTGTGGATGGCACCAGTTTTGGTTATGAGATTTTTCTCTAATAATCGGGAGTGCAGTATTAATGAAGTTTTCCTGGTCATCTTCAGTATGCCAGTATGCTGGCACCGACCACCAGGATGTATCCTCGGATGCCCAGGTACTAAACCCTGTTTCCATTATTGCGCATTTCTTGCCATGTCCATTGGCTATGTTGAACAAAACATCCAGTGGTCCCCAATCTTTAAATCTATCCTCTCCAGATTCCAAA
>JAWACX010000198.1:0-3504 GCA_038896575.1 Thermoplasmata archaeon | reverse complement strand
GATTACCAGAATATTGATGTCGCCCTACTTTCAATTAAATTTAGAAATAACTCAAAAGTCTCCATGTCAGCTTCCCTATTACGGCCCAATGGTGAGGGGCTGGATGGGCGATGCTTTTTACCATGATAAGAAATTGATGGAGAGAATCTTCAAGAATCCTGATGTTGATGTTCGTCCCTACTTCCATTATACAATTTCGAATGGAAATGTGCACATTGTGAATCTCTCTTTTATCGGGGATGCTAAAAGATATGCCCGCAAAATCGTAGAAGCATTGGCTGAAAAACATACTTCCCATATCGGCGGTGTTCCAGCTGTAATTAAATTGATAAAGTATGAGGAACGGTATTTTGAGCCGCTTGCACCTTCGCAAGAAATAAAAATAAGATTTGTCTCACCGACATCACTGGTGGAAGATGGCAAGATTCTTTTTCATCCGCCATCGCTTGGTCTTATTTTGAAAGCAATTCTTAGAAGTGTTAATAGATGCTGCAAATACTACTTTAAATCTGCGTACCCAGTACATATAGAAGATATAGAGACACTCAAGGGCAACTTGGTGAAATTTGAGATTTCTCCATTTTTCTGGACGCATAAAACAATGCATGGGCGCAACTTAAAGATGAGTGGACTTACTGGCACATTTACATATAGAATGAGCGAAAAGCCACCCGAGGAAATAATGAAAATTTTAAGCTTGACACAGGTATTCCAAATAGGAAAATGGGTCAGTTATGGTTTCGGGAAGTTAGAGGTGAGCACATGAGCGAAGTATTCATAACAAACTGGTTCACGAAGAAAAAAGAGAAGCCTGGAAAGAATTGCCTGGAACTGAGAAACGAAATCCTCACAAATATTATCAAACAGGCATCTGGTGTAAAGTCAATTGAGGATTTTGTGGATGGAGTAGGGATGGTGTTGCAAGAGGCAACTGATCTGCAGTATGTTCCTTCAGATACCCGGCTCCCAGTATGCTCTCTCTATCATCATCTTCGGACAACTACTGGACTTGGAGTTGCCCTCGCGATTGAGAATGGGGCAGAAAACAGAAAAGAGATTGCAAAAATCAGACTTGCCTGTTTGTTGCACGATATTGGAAAATTAGAGGTTTTTCATCGTGAAGAGAAGTTTACCAAACATGCAGAATACACTGCGAATTTCATGAAAGAATTACTTTCTAAGGTGAACCTGGGTTTAGAGAGCGACGAAATTATGGCACTTGTCCATCTTGCATCCCGACATCATTCTCCATATTATTATCAAAACTACAGGGCTCAACAACCCCTTGAGAAACTCATTTCCTTAGCAGACACTATAGCGTCAGGTGCAGATAGAAAGTATGAAGTAGAACTGACTGACGAGGGTGGTACTCTTGTTTCTCATGATAGAGTTTTCCCACATGTGTTCAAAACAAAAACAGGAGAGGAAGTTGTGCTTGGTTATAATGACTCCACAAAAACCGAAGAACTTGCGAAAGAAGATGTTGCGAAAGAAGATGGTATCATTTTTGATTCAATCATTCATGGTGGGCTTAGCACCACACCATATTCTTTGCCCGATGAACTTTCAAAATATAACATAGCGCTTCTGAGTTTAGATATAATGCAAATTCAATCGTTTATTAAAGAGGCGAAAAAACTTTCTGCACTTGCAGGTGGAAGCAAGATAATTAAAGAAATTTGCGATGTTGCGTGCACAGTGATTCAAAAAAACACTTGTCCCGAGTGTATTCTTTATGCTGGTGGAGGAAACCTGCTTGCGATTTTACCAGCATCAAAGGCGGAAGAGATAAAAAGTGAAATTGAGAAGGAAATTGAAGGGAGATACAAGGGATTTGTGAAATATGTTATAGCTACTGAACAGTTCACCTGTGCCAAAATAATGGATTTTCGTGGGGCTGTGAAATCTATTCATGAAAAAGTAGAGGCCTTGAAGGCAAAAAGGCCTGAGCGTTTACCCGTAGTAAGCCCTAGTAGTGGGAAAATTTGTGAATATTGTTGTAGGAGGGAAGGAAGAGCACTGAGTGATAATAAGGTTTTGTGTGAAATATGCGAGAAAAAGGAAGAAGAAGGGAAAAAGACATTGTTGGAAGAAGAGAAAGTGGATAGGTTTTACAAGGAACTCCAGAAAACTGGAGAATTGACAAGAGAGTTAGGCAATATAGGCAACTACATCGCTGTTCTCTCGTTTGATGGGAATATGGTCGGCAGATTATTTAAAAATACATCCACACCTGCAGAGTTCAATTTCAAGAGCGAAGAATTTGACGAAAAGATTAATGAGGTGTTGGTAGAATGTGCAAAGAAAATGGTTTCCGAGCATGCTGAGATGTTCATTCACACAGACGAGAACCAGAAAAGGTATGTGGGCATCAGAAAGATTTACAGTGGTGGTGATGACATTCTTTTGATTATGAATGCAAAAGGTGCACTTCACTTTGCAAAAAAGTTCATAGATGAGGTATGTGAAGCGTTTAAATTTGAGCTTGAGTTAGGAACACTAAAATTCTCCTATCCAACAGTAACAATGTCTTGTGGTATTGCCTATGGAAGGCATGATTTTCCTGTGTATTTTCTTATAGAAAAAGCTGAAGAGCTTCTGGGCAAGGCGAAAAAAGCGTTCAGGAGGGAAACGAAAAAGGATGAGAATGGCTTCTTTATACTCCCCAAAGGGGCGATTGCAATTTCTTGTATTACAACCAGCATGCCAGAGGAAAAGGATTTTGTTTATGTGCTGGACTGGGATATTGGAAAACTTAGCATGCTGATGGAATTTGTGGAGCGTGCCCAAAATGATAAATGGAAATCCCTTGTATCTTCACTTATAAATTTCGAGAACACAGAAGAAGGAAAACTCAATTTTGTGAAATTCCTGTATTCTCACATGGATAAGCCAATTATAACCAGATGTGCCTCTCAACGGGAAGGAGGAAGGCTGGAAGTTGTAAAGAAAATAGTTGATGCGATTGCTGAAAAGGAGGTATTGGAGTACCTGGTACCAATGGTCTGGGGTGATGAAAGATGATCGGCGAAATTTTAAAAATTGAGATTACATTGCGAACAGATTTCAATACTGCTGGGTCAAGGAAGGGTTCTACAATTGGATTCCTGAAGGACGATAGATTTGTTTACATCCCCGCAACCCATTTGAAAGGTGTTCTCAGAAGCGAGATTGAAAGGTTTGGGAAAACGGATGCAGCAAGGGTATTGTTTGGAAGTGAGACGCAGGAAAATGGAAATTACACTGAGCCGAAATTGAAATTTTTTGATGCAGTTTGTCCAGTAAATGAGATAAGAGACAGGGAGATACCCCATGTAAAAATTGATCTTAAGTTCGGAAGTGCGGCTGAAGGTTCTTTGTTCCAGCAGAAGGTTGTGCCTGCAGGCACTAAGTTTATCGGATTTATCTGTGTGCGCGGAAATTTAACAGAGGAAGAGAGGAAAATTCTTTTGGGTGGTTTAGCCTCTGCTGCCCATTATGGGCTGGGTAACAATAGAAGCAGGG
>JAWACX010000197.1:0-3530 GCA_038896575.1 Thermoplasmata archaeon | reverse complement strand
CTCCATTCCAGGAAAAGGAACTTGTCCATGGTTCCAGGTTCGTTAACAAGTATTACAACATAAACAGGTTCATTGAAAATGCACTGAAGGGCTGGAATGGAGAAAGAGGGGAACTTGAGGTTGAGGACAAGTGGGTCCTTTCAAAGTATGCAAGATGCTTGAATGCAGTTACGGCGTACATGGACAATTTTGAGTTTCCCCGGGCCCTTCATGCAGTTGAGGAATTCATGTGGCACCAGTTTGCAGACCATTATCTGGAGATGGTAAAGCACAGAACAGCCAGGCCAAACACGAAATTCACGCTTTTCTCTGTAGGACTCGGAATTACAAAGATGCTGGCACCATTTGTGCCCCATGTGACGGAAGAGGTTTATCAGAATATTTACAGAGAATTTGAGAAGGAAAAAAGTGTGCACATCTCGCAATGGCCTAAACCACCAGAAATTGATGAGGCGGCAGAGGTCGCTGGAGAGTTTGTGAAGGATGTGATTGCTGCAGTGCGTCGCTGGAAGGTTGAAAATCTTGGAAGCCCGGCTAGGGAATTGAAGAGACTGGTGATTGCAGGGAAGAATGCATCCCTTGCACAGAACTCAATTGAAACAATTGCAAGAACCCTGCGTGCTGGTGCGGTGGAGATAAAGGAGGAAGCGGTGGTTGAGCAACATCTGACCGAGGTAAGTTTGAATATGGCAAAAGCAGGGCCATACTTCAAAGAGAAGATTAAGGCTGTTCAGAAGGCTCTGAAAGAACTGAAGGAAATTCCTGACACACAGCACATTGAGCTAAGACTGGAGAATGGCGAGAAAATTTTGCTACCGCTGGACTTCTTGAACCTCAAAAAGAGTTTTTCTTTTGAGGGTAAAGAGGCCCAGATGATTCCACTCGGTGAGACGGTTATAATTGTAGAGAGGTGAGAACCATGCTCCCGATTGAAAAGGTTGTAAATGATGTGAATTTGCAAAGGCACTGGGTTTACAGGGTTGTAGCGTTTGTGATTGATGCATTTCTTGTTCTGATCCCATTTCTCATTTTCGGTCTCTTCCTTCACCTTCTCTTCCCAAAGCTCTTCAATCTCTTCTGGTGGGCAGCTTATGGGGCCTGTCTCTGGCTCTATTCTGCACTCCTGGAGCATGCAAGTGGAAGAACAATTGGCAAGGCTCTGCTATCGCTCAGGGCAGAGGGGAAAAAAGGAAAGCTGGATTTTGCTACCGCTTTGATAAGGAATCTGAGCAAAATTTTTCCGGTTCTCCTCTTCCTTGACTGGCTTGTGGGAATGGTCACAGACGGAGACCCGAGGCAGAGGTATCTAGATAGGCTCCTTGAGGTTACAGTAAGAAGAACGGATGTCACTGAGGATCAGGGTGCAAGCAGCGCCTCCTGAATCTTCATGATTTCAATAGAGGTGCTCCTGCTCCCTATCAATGCACCCTTGGAGTTTATAAGGACGCAGGCTCCAATGTAGGGAGTTCCGAGATTTGCAGTGGCCTCAAAAATTCGGGCCTGGAAAAATTCAGCAAGGATTTTTTTCTCCTCCTCCTTTATCTTTGGATGAACTATCAGCGCCTTTCCCCCTGCAACCCCACACATGCCCACGGTCTTGATTCCTGCAATTGTGCCCCGCAGTGTTTCAACACCAAGCGTATCCCGGATTTGTTTTTCCGCTCTTTTTCCCAGTTCAGGGTTCAGAAGTGCCTTTTTATCTGTCAGGAGAATGTTGTTCCCGCAGGCATTTAATCTGTCCTTTATTATGCACACTGCCTTTCGTTTCCCTATTGCAGAGATTTCCTCAGGCGTGGCAGTGGAAGGCAGGATTATTCCATTTTTATTCATCACACACATGGAACCCACAACACTGCTTTCACCCACTGTGGAGAGTATTACCTCAATCCCCAGGGTTTCCTCGATTGTTTTTCTGGCATCAGCATAATTTTCCGGGAGGATGCAAATATCCTCTGAAACCTTTGCATAAACTCCGATGAAAGGATTTCCGCCAAATTCAAGCAACTGGAACTTCAACTAGATTCCTCTTTTTTCTCTTCCTTCTTTTCTTCTTTCTTTTTCCCTGCCTTCTTTTCCTCTTTCTCAGTTTCCTCCCTTTCCAGGTCAACCTCAACAAGACAGTCCTCAAATCTTATTGCCTTGACCTTTATCTTGGATGGAATGTGTTTCGCACCCCTTGCCCAGATTTCCTCGTTCAGTTTGGGGTCAATCCATACCTTATCTATGCCAACCTTCATGTGCCTTGAAACATATTTCTTTATCGTTCCTATCGCATGTCTTGCCCTTGCATGGTCTGGAGGCATGTGCTTGCTTCCACTCAAGGGCACAATGTAAATTCTTTCCAGATATTCACATTTTTCCTCCCCGGCCATACTCTCACCTCACAGATGTAAGTGTCCCCGCCTCCAAGTTCTCCTCTTCGGATGTCTCAAAAATCTTCTTGCGGTTCTTTGCATTACCCATGCTGGAACCCTTCTGTTCTGCTTCGTTTTTGAAAGAAGTCGCAACTTCTTTGCAAGCGGTTTTGCATGTGCCATTCTATCACTTCCTCACTATTCTTGTTTCCCTTCTTTCAGATTGAACCCTTGAAAGTAAATCTTTCAGCACCTCATCAGTAATTTGTGTTTTCAGCCTGCCGCTCTGGGCAAGCAGGATTAACTGGTTTTCCACCATCTCCGCAAGTTCAGGTTTTGCTAGCCTCACTCTAGCAAGTCGCTCCCTTGCCTCAGGTGTGAGAATCTGGCGGAGTATTGACTGCTTCAGTTCCTGAATCTGCCGCTCTTTCTCCCTTCGCTCTGCTTCCTGCTGAGCAGCCATCTGAAGCTGCATTATTTTCCTGCGACGGAGTTCCTCAAGTTCCTCATCACCCTCCATTTTCACCTCACCCTACAGATACTTTTTGAGGCTCTCATTCTTTGCACTCAACTCAAGGAGAATTGTGTGACTCAGAGTGTCTATGAGCTTTCTCCCCTTGGGTGTTATCACCCTTCCCCGCTTCGTTTTTGCCACATATCCTCCCTGTTCCAGTTGCTGCAAAATCTTCCTGAGAATGTTCCTGCTACCCTTTCTTGGATGCGCTGGTGCCGCACCTCTTCTCCTCAAACCCCCGTATTCTGCAGCAAGCCTTTCTGTACCAATGGGTCCCAGAAGGTAAACCTTCCGCATAACCGAGGCTACCCTGGTGTACCACCAATCATCCTGAACAGGTGAGCGTTCTGCATGTGGGCCAGTTTTTACATATTTAGCCCATTCTGGTGGTGTGAAAGTGCCCTCTGCCTTGAGCTTTTCCGTCAATTTCTTTATAAGCTCCTCAGGAGGTACATCGTATGCTGTGGTCATCGGAATTCCTCCGTATCTTCTCTGATATACACCTTCTATATAAAGGTAGCAGATGTTACGGTGATTGCCCCCTCTAACTTCCCAACTTTTGAGTAATATGTATCTCAAGCTCATTAAGCAGTTTTCTCGTGGATTTTGTTATCTCATTCAGAAGGTTCTGTGCACTTGAGGCGCTACCTGGTAACAGCCTG
>JAWACX010000196.1:0-3543 GCA_038896575.1 Thermoplasmata archaeon | reverse complement strand
AGCAATCGATAGAATTCCACCATTTACTGTGTCATAGCCAGGAACTAAAAAAATAATTGCTTTTTTAATTTTTCTATCATAATTTTTTAGTATATTATACTGCGCACTTTTTATCTTTATCCCTTTCATAGTATAAAGTAGATATTTGATTGCCTTCTTTACCTTTGACGGAATGTAAGGGGAAATGTCTTCTACCCTCATATCAATTCTTGCCAATCCTCTTCAGAAAGTTGCCTTACAACCCTCGCAGGCACGCCATATGCAAGAGAATCATCAGGAATATCCTTTGTCACGACAGCACCAGCTCCAATAAAAACGCGATTTCCCACATGCACTTTCTCTCTGATGACGGCCCCAGTTCCAATAAAGCATTCATCTCCAATACTAACCTTTCCTGAGATGTGAACACCCGGGGAGATGGTAGTGTATTTTCCAATAGAGACATCATGAGTTATGGTGCAATCCAAATTTACTATGGAAAAATCTCCTATGGTAATTTCCGAGGTAAAAATGTTGCCCGCACAGATTATCACACCCTCCCCGAAATTGACCCATTTCGATTTTATGACAGAGGGGTGAATTACGCTCATGTATCTGAAACCCATCTTTTTCGTCCTTTCTATCAATTTTTTCCTTAATGGTGAACCGATGCCGCAAATGAGTCTTACATCTTCTGTTTTCATATTCTGTAAGATACTAGTATCATCTATAGGGTGCCCATGGAGTAATGTACCTCTCCGCTGACAGTTATCTTCTAGAAAACCTGCAAATTCGGTCTCTAATCCTAAATCCACCAGGATATTATGGGTTTCTCTAGCACATCCACCTGCTCCAAGGATATATATCATGTACTACACCCGACGGAAGTAATAGGTAGAGTGTATATAACCATTACTACCAATAGCCTGTGAATGCCAATTGTGTTGAAGGAACTTTATAGCACAAATCCCTACAGTCATTCCAGACTGGTACTGTCTGCTAGCCAGAAGTGATGCTGTGGACTCTGTGAGGCTCCAGAGGAAGAAATCATTGTGTGGATATCTTTCTAGCACTCCCAATCCTCCAAAGAATTCGTTCTGTATTGGGCTTCAGAATCCCTCCAAAGTTACAGTTCTAAGATTCTTTTCTCCACCTCCTTCAGCGTCCAAATCTCCACATTCTTGCTTTCCTTTACTTCCACCTCCTTCCCCACCAACAGGTACTTCTTTTCAAACTCTTTCAGTTCCTGGATTCTGGATGCTTTCTCTTTTAGTTTTTCCAAATCCTGCCTGTTAATCTTTCCCAGTTTCACCTCACCACAAACTGCCAACTTATTTTTTTCATCAATCGCTAAAATGTCTATTTCCTCACCTTCTCTATTCCACCATTGTCCACACACTCTCTCAGGGTAAAGGAATGAGTACAGGTCAAATATAATCTCTTCGTACACACGCCCAAGATAAGTATAGAAATCCTCTTTTATCTGGTTCCACACTACATCTATTTTACCGATTTCTAACGGATTTTTATTCGAATACACGAATCTGAACCAGAATGTGAAATAGTTATCTGCAAGCTTATACCGACGCATCTTCTTCTTTCCAAATAATGGTTTCTCTTCTTTCACCAATCCGCATTCCTGAAGCACGCTCAGATACTTTGAAAGTGTGCCACTATCCATACCTGTAATATCTGCTATTTCTGAAAATCGCCTTTTGCCATTACTTATTGCGTGGAGAATTGAAAAGTATCTCTGAAATTCCCTGAACTCCATTCTAAGGAGGATTTCCGCCTCTTCGTATAACACCCTGTCCTTCCTCAAGAGCATCTCCTTTATGTTCTCTTCAGCACCTTTATTTTGATCCATCTGGACCAGATAATGGGGAATGCCATCCACCGCTGCATAAATTTTCAGAAAATCCATATAAGTGTAACTGGGCATAAGCTTCCATGCGTCCCAGAATTTCATCTTCTCTACCTTTAACTGCATTGTTCTTCTCCCGTAGAGAGGCGAAGAATAGTCCAGGGTTAAGCGTGTCATCATTGATACAGAGGAGCCAATCAGAATGAGAAAAATTTTAGTGTTAGAGAGATATAAATCCCAGGCCTTCTGAAATTCAGAAAGCACGCCTTTCTCAACCAAATACGGAAACTCGTCCACCGCTAAGACAATCCTAGTATCTTGGAACATTTCTGCAACGCGCTTTAACACATCAACCCAACTCCCATACTGGATTAGTGAAAAGTCCGTTATTTCCAGCTCTCTCTCAACCACTTTCTGAAACTCACGCAGGTTCCTCTCGTAACCTCTCTCGTCTGCAAGATAGTACACTCCCTTCTTCCCCTCAATGAATTTTCTGATAAGTTCAGTTTTTCCGACACGCCTTCTTCCATAGATTATGGCAAAACTAGCTCTGTCTCTCTTGTATTCCTCCTCAAGCACTGCCAATTCCAATTTTCTGTCAACAAATACCTGAAACATGATTATGATAATCTTCTTTCAGATTATAAAGTTTTCTGCAGAGCAATAAACGCATTATTTGAATTTCCATGTGTAATTCTGGAAGTATCTGTTTCGCTCCAGATAAACCATACTCCTTATATACACTTGTATGTTTTGGTTAATTTGATGGCATCAGTCCTTACAATCATTCTCAACTGGAACTGTGCAAAAGATACGATGGAAGCGATAGATTCTGTAATGGCTTCTGAGACAGAGCCACATGGCGTTGATATATTTCTTGTGGATAATGGTTCAAAGGACAACTCAGTTGAGATTTTGCGAAAGTACTTCACACAGAAAAATTACGAGGTAGTTGAGATGAAAAAGTTGGATGAAGTAAAGCTGGAGAAAAAAGGCACAAAAAAAATTTTTTTCTATCTCTCACAAAAAAATCTCGGTTTCACTGGCGGCAACAATCTTGGGTTTGAGTTTGCACTGAAGCATGGGTACGAGTTTGTGTTCTTGTTGAATGCGGATGCGGTTGTAAATAAAGACACAATAAAAGTTCTGGTTGAGAGTTTTACAGACGAAAAGATTGCATGCGTGGGGCCAAAAGTGTATGCTTACAATATTAACGGACGAAAGGATTATATTGTATGGGCAGGCACAAATCTAGATTTATTGTTATGCAAGACGAAAAGACGACAAGGAATTGATATAGGGCAATACGAAGAGATTTGGGAATCCGCCGATGTTCAGGGTTGTAGTATGATGATAAGTTCATCAGCATTGAAAGATGTTGGTAAGCTGGATGATATTCTTTTTGCATATCGTGAAGAAACAGACTGGTGCATGCGAGCGAGAAAGAAAGGATATAGATGCCTATATATCCCTAAGGCAAAAGCATGGCATAAGGGTGAGGGTGTACCGATAACTTCTACACCACCATATAAATTTGAATTAAATGCAAGAAATCTAGTAATTTTTGCTAAGAAATACGGAAAAATAAAGATTATTGCAGCAATCTACCTAACTATATATTGCCCGATACGTCTTTGGTGTACTGTATTTCAAAAAACTAAAAACCCACATTTGGCGTTCTCTTTTTCATTTGCGTATGT